>CAURTW010000008.1:0-34933 GCA_963527705.1 uncultured Streptococcus sp. | reverse complement strand
TGTCTATCTGCGCTATCTTCCTCATCGCCTATGTGCTGATTTTCATGATTACTTCAAGAAGTTATCGCAAGATTGTCCAAATGTAAAAAAAGATACCTCGACTTCAAAATCGAGGTGTTTTTTGTGTTCTAAATGCTGAAAAGTTGTCCGAGCAGGAAGGTAACTCCCATAGTCAAGAGACCAATAGCAAGGTTCCGAATCATAGCTGTTTTGGTTGGAGCCTTTCCAAGTCTGGCACTAGTGTAGCCAGTGAGAAGAAGGGCCACACCGACAATAAGGACAGTAGCAGGGATGCGGTATTCACTTGGGAAAATGGTAATTGAAAGCATGGGTGGTAAGCTACCAAGGAAAAAAGAAATAAAGCTAGAGATAGCAGCATGCCAAGGATTGGTAAATTCTTCATACTCAATCCCATATTTTTCCTCTACCAAAGCCTTGAGCGGATTATTTAAAAAGGCTTTGTTGGTCAAGAGTTGAGCAGAGGTTTCACATTCTCCATTTTGGATATAGGCTGCATAGAGAGACTTTTTGGCTAGTTCCATATCTTGGTCTAGCAAGACTTGCTCACGCGCAACGGCTGCTTCCTCGGTATCTTTTTGGGTTGAAACAGATACATATTCTCCACCAGCCATTGAAAAGGCACCAGCTAAGATAGCTGCAAATCCTGATAAAAAGATAATCCAGATATTACTCGTAGCACTGGCAACTCCGATAACCACACCAGCAATGGAAATAATCCCATCATTGGCACCAAGAACACCAGCACGCAGGATATTTAAACGACCTGCAAAATTTGAATCAATTTCGTGATTTGTTTCTGACATATTATTCTCCTTTTTATCCAGTATAAAGGAAAGAGGTAATGAAATCAATCTTTTAAAAGTATCTGAAAAAAGTTGCACGATTTTAATTTTACGAGCTTTTTTAAAAGTTAGAAACAGCACTAGCTAGTAGAGAAGGATAAAAGAGAAGCAAAGCTGATAGACTAGTCCTTTTTCTACTTATCTATGGTATAATAGGAGATAGATTTACTAATCGGAGTAAGAAAGATTTTATGATTAAACTAGTAGCAACGGATATGGACGGAACCTTCCTAGATGGGAATGGACGCTTTGATATGGACCGCCTCAAGTCTCTCTTGGTTTCCTACAAGGAAAAAGGGATTTACTTTGCGGTAGCTTCAGGGCGCGGATTTCTATCTCTAGAAAAATTATTTGCTGATGTTCGTGATGACATTATTTTCATCGCGGAAAATGGCAGTTTGGTAGAATATCAAGGTCAGGACTTGTATGAAGCGACTATGTCTCGTGAGTTTTATCTATCAACTTTTGAAATGCTGAAAACTTCACCTTATGTAGATATCAATAAACTGCTCTTGACGGGAAAAAAGGGAGCTTATGTTCTAGATACGGTTGATGAGACCTATTTAAAAGTGAGTCAGCACTATAATGAAAATATTCAAAAAGTAGCGAATTTGGAAGCTATCACAGATGACATTTTCAAATTTACAACCAACTTCACAGAAGAAACGCTAGAAGCTGGAGAAGCTTGGGTCAATGAACATGTTCCTGGTGTTAAGGCCATGACAACTGGCTTTGAATCTATTGATATTGTTCTGGACTATGTCGATAAGGGAGTGGCCATTGTTGAATTGGCTAAAAAACTTGGCATCACAATGGATCAGGTTATGGCTTTTGGAGACAATCTTAATGACTTACATATGATGCAGGTTGTGGGACATCCTGTAGCTCCTGAAAATGCACGACCTGAAATTTTAGAATTAGCAGAGACTGTGATTGGTCACCATAAGGACCAGTCGGTTATAGCTTATATGGAGGGCTTATAATGGCAGATATAAAATTAATCGCATTGGACTTGGACGGAACCTTGCTGACTACTGATAAAAGGCTGACGGATCGTACCAAGGCAACCTTGAAAGCTGCGCGTGATCTTGGTATTAAGGTCGTATTGACAACTGGTCGCCCTTTAAAAGCTATGGATTTCTTTCTCCATGAGCTAGGGACTGACGGTCAAGAAGATGAGTATACGATTACTTTTAATGGTGGTTTGGTTCAGAAAAATACAGGTGAAATCCTTGATAAGACAGTCTTTTCCTATGATGATGTGGCACGCTTGTATGAGGAAACAGAGAAATTATCACTTCCTCTTGATGCCATCTCAGAAGGAACTGTTTATCAAATTCAATCAGACCAAGAAAGTCTTTATGCCAAATTCAATCCAGCTTTGACCTTTGTTCCAGTGGACTTTGAAGATCTATCTAGTCAAATGACTTATAATAAATGCGTGACTGCCTTTGCTCAAGAACCCTTGGATGCAGCCATTCAGAAGATTTCTCCAGAATTGTTTGACCAATATGAGATCTTTAAATCACGTGAAATGTTGCTAGAGTGGTCACCAAAGAATGTTCATAAAGCAACAGGTTTGGCAAAACTAATCAGCCATCTAGGAATCGACCAAAGCCAAGTTATGGCATGTGGTGACGAGGCCAATGACCTTTCTATGATTGAATGGGCAGGACTCGGTGTTGCCATGCAAAACGCTGTTCCTGAAGTCAAGGCAGTCGCAAATGTAGTGACGCCAATGTCCAATGATGAAGAGGCTGTTGCTTGGGCTATCGAAGAATATGCGCTAAAGGAGAACTAAGATATGGGATTGTTTGACCGTCTATTCGGAAAAAAAGAAGAACCTAAAATCGAAGAAGTTGTAAAAGAAGCTCTGGAAAATCTTGATTTGTCTGAAGATGTTGAGCCTGCCTTAACAGAAGCTGAGGAACTTCCTCATGAAGAAGCAGAAGTTGAAAGTTCTGAAGAAGCTGTGTTTGAAGAAGACGAAAATCAAGAGACAGTTGAAGAAAGTCTGGATTCAGAGCCAGCTGTAGAGGTTCATCAAGAAGAAATTACTGAGGAAGAAAATCCTGAGTTCATAGAAGATGAAGAAGAAAACAGCATTGAAGTTCTTGAACCAGAAACTCCTCAAGCAGAAGAAACCGTTCAGGAAAAATATGACCGTAGTCTCAAGAAAACTCGTTCAGGATTTGGTGCCCGCTTGAATGCCTTCTTTGCTAACTTCCGCTCTGTTGACGAAGAATTCTTCGAGGAATTGGAAGAACTGCTAATTATGAGTGACGTTGGTGTCCAAGTCGCTTCTAACTTAACGGAGGAGCTACGCTACGAAGCCAAGCTTGAAAACGCCAAGAAACCTGACGCACTACGTCGTGTCATCATTGAGAAATTGGTTGAGCTTTATGAAAAGGATGGTAACTACGATGAAAGCATCCACTTCCAAGAGGGCTTGACAGTCATGCTCTTCGTCGGTGTTAATGGTGTTGGGAAAACAACTTCTATCGGAAAACTAGCCCACTGCTACAAACAAGCGGGTAAGAAAGTTATGTTGGTTGCGGCAGATACCTTCCGTGCAGGGGCTGTAGCCCAGCTAGCTGAATGGGGTCGTCGTGTAGACGTTCCAGTTGTGACTGGACCTGAAAAAGCTGACCCAGCCAGTGTAGTCTTTGATGGAATGGAACGTGCCGTGGCTGAAGGTATCGATATTCTCATGATTGACACCGCTGGTCGTCTGCAAAACAAGGACAACCTCATGGCCGAGTTGGAAAAGATTGGTCGTATTATCAAACGTGTCTTACCAGAAGCACCACATGAAACCTTCCTGGCACTCGATGCTTCAACTGGACAAAACGCCTTGGTACAGGCCAAAGAATTTTCAAAAATTACCCCTTTGACAGGAATTGTCTTGACTAAGATTGATGGAACTGCTCGAGGTGGTGTTGTTCTAGCCATCCGAGAAGAACTTAATATTCCTGTAAAATTGATTGGTTTTGGTGAAAAAATCGATGATATTGGAGAGTTTAACTCAGAAAACTTTATGAAGGGTCTCTTGGAAGGCTTAATCTAATCAGAAGTAAAAATCCTGCAAGGCATAAACTTGCAGGAAATTTTTTTATTCTAAACGACCATCTTGACGATAGGCGATATCTGGTTGCCAAGTCCATTTGGCACCGAATTTTTCAAGTAAGTCAAAGCTAGCTTGAGGTCCCATGCTTCCAGCTTTATAGTCATGAAGTGGGGCACCATTTTCAGCCCAGAGTTCTTCGATACGGTCAATCAATTTCCACGACGCACCAACTTCATCCCAGTGGCTAAAGTTAGTTGAGTTGTTATTTAGGACATCATAAATCAATTTTTCGTATGGTTCTGGAGAGGCACCAGTTGCGGTCGCATCTGTACGGTAATCCAGTGAGTTCGGAGCTAAGTTGAATTCTTCTCCTACTTGCTTCCCATTTAGGCTAAGAGAGAAGCCTTCTGTTGGTTGGATATAGATGGTCAAAATGTTTGGAGCAAGTGGTTCTCCAAAGATAGAATCCATTTGTTTAAAGACGATGTTGACATGAGTTCCTTTTTCAGTCAGTCGTTTACCAGTACGGAAGAAGAAAGGAACACCACGGAATCGATCGCTATCTACAAAGAAGGCACCTGATGCAAAGGTTTCAGTTGTTGATTCTGGATTTACATTTGGCTCGCTACGATAAGAGATGTATTTCATGCCATCAATCTTACCAGAACGGTATTGACCACGGATAAAGTGTTCTTTAAGTTCTTCATCAGTTGGATGATAGAGGTTTTTAAAGACCTTAATCTTTTCGGCACGAATCTCGTCTTTTGTGAAGCTGGCTGGCTTATCCATAGCAAGTAGGGATAAAAGTTGCAAAGTATGGTTTTGTACCATGTCGCGGAGGGCACCAGATTCATCATAATAGCCACCACGTTCTTCTACACCCAAACGCTCTGCAAAGGTAATTTGAACATTGTCGATAAAGTCCTTGTTCCAAACGTTTTCAAAAATCAAGTTTGCAAAACGAACTGCAAAGATGCTTTGGATCATTTCCTTACCAAGATAATGGTCGATACGGAAAATTTGTTCTTCGTCAAATGTTGCTAGGAGCTCATCATTCAACTTGCTTGCAGTTGCGTAATCTGTACCAAATGGTTTTTCAACGATTAAACGTTCAAAACCTTTACCATCCACAATGTTTTCAGACTTGAGGTGTTTTGCGATAGTTCCAAAGAACTGAGGTGCCATAGACAAGAAGAAGAGCTTGTTGTGTTCAGCTTGGTATTTTTCATTGAGCTCAGCTTGTAATTGGCGCAAAGCAATGTAATGTTCCGTATCATTCACATCATGACTTTGATAGTAGAAGTGGCTAGCAAATTCCTGGGCTTGCTCGGTACTATCTGCCAAATCAAGGATGGACTCGACAACTACAGATTCAAAATATTCCTTACTCCAAGGTCTACGAGCTGTTCCGATAACAGCAAAATGCTCAGAGAGATTGCCTGATTTATAGAGTCTGAAAAGGGAAGGGTAGAGTTTGCGTTTAGCTAAATCTCCACTCGCACCGAAAATTGTAACAATAACCTTTGATGACATCTAGCTACCTAATTTCTATATTTTTTCCTAGTTGGACTAGGGATGAGATTTCCTCATTATCATAGTTTTTATTTTATCATAATTTTCAAAAAAAACAAAAAATCCAATACGCAATAAAAAAAGTGTAAGGAGAACCTCACACTTTCGTTTTATACGTTTAAGACCTTGTCCAAAAATTCTTTTAGACGAGGGTGCTGCGGGTTGTCAAAGATTTGATCTGGAGTTCCATCTTCCAGGAATTCACCATCAGCCGTAAAGATAACACGGTTAGCCACCTGACGAGCAAATCCCATCTCATGGGTTACGATAATCATGGTCATGCCTTGTTCCGCCAATTCCTTCATAACATTCAGTACATCTCCAACCATTTCAGGGTCCAGAGCGGAAGTTGGCTCATCAAAGAGCATGATATCAGGATTCATGGCAAGTCCACGAGCGATAGCTACACGTTGTTTCTGACCACCTGAAAGGCTATCTGGATTAGCATTAGCCTTGTCTGCAAGACCGACTTTCTCCAGCAACTCCATCCCCAATTTTTCAGCTTCTTCTTTGGTCATTCGTTTGTGTTCAATAGGTGCAAAAGTGATATTTTCTAGGACTGACATGTGTGGGAAGAGGTTGAAGTGTTGGAAGACCATTCCGACGTTCTCGCGAACATGGTCGACATTGGTTGATTTTTCAGTCAGATCATAACCATTCACTGTGATGTGACCGCTCGTTACCTCCTCGAGAAGGTTAAGGCTGCGGAGGAAAGTAGATTTACCAGAACCAGAAGGACCGATGATACAGACAACATCTCCTTCATAGAACTTAGTAGTAATGCCTTTTAAGACTTCATTTTTTCCATAATACTTATGCAAATCATTTACATCAATTTTTAGTTTTGCCATTAACGAATCCTCTTTTCTAAGCGTTTCGCTAGTCTAGTCAAAAGCGTGATAATTACAAGATAGAAGATAGCAAGGATTGCATACATCTTGAAACTTTGGTAGTTACGGGCGATGATAATCTTACCAGTTTGGAAAAGTTCCACCAGACCGATAGCAGATACGATGGTTGTATCTTTAAGAGCGATAACGAATTGGTTGACGAAGTTTGGCAACATCAATTTAGTTGCTTGTGGCAAGATAATCTTACGCATGGTTTTTCCATAAGAGATCCCCAAGCTTCGGCTGGCTTCCATTTGACCAACTGGGACGGCTTGAATACCACCACGAACAATTTCAGCGATATAAGCAGCTGCATTGAGCGATAGGGCAATAGTACCAGCTACGAAATCGTTAATTGGACTTTGTTGGCCTGTGATAGACTCGATGAAGTTTGGAATTCCCCAGAAGATGAAGGCTGCAAGAATCATCAAAGGAATACCACGGATAACGTCAACGAAAATCTCAGAGATCACACGAAGAGATTTGTAGGGGCTAACGCTAAACATACCGAAGATAATTCCGATAACAATAGCAATAGCAAATGAGATAAGAGCTAGAGCAAGAGTGATACCAAGACCGCTAAGGAGTTGTTTGTAGTTGTTTTGAAGCAAGCCCCAGATAGTTGTTTCGTCAACAGTGCTTGTTGAAGTA
Source organism: uncultured Streptococcus sp. (assembly GCA_963527705.1). Lineage (GTDB taxonomy): Bacteria > Bacillota > Bacilli > Lactobacillales > Streptococcaceae > Streptococcus. The sequence goes on along the minus strand of CAURTW010000008.1, from coordinate 27,890 downwards.
GTTGAAGATTCGCTAGCTAGGTATTTATCAAGAATCTTTTGGAATTCTCCGTTTGCTTTAAGGTTTGCAAGTCCGTTGTTGAACATTTCAATCAATTCTGGATTTGTGCCTTTTTTGACGGCAAAGGCTGTTTCTCCGATTGGACTTCCAGGGATTGGTGTTTTCAATTTTTGACCTTGGCTGATAGAATATTTGAGAACAGGTTCATCATCCATAACAGCATCAATGGCACCAGTGTTTAAACTATCATATATTGATGAACCATCAGCGAAGGTTTTAATTTGATAACCGTATTTGCTTTGATTTTCTGTTAGGAAGGTTTGAGAAGCAGTTCCGTTTTTAACACCAACCGTCTTCCCTTTCAAATCTTCATAAGAAGCAATGGTACTTGATTCTTTGACGCCGAGGATTGTGTTTGCAGTGTAGTATGATTCTGAAAAGTCAAAAGTTGCTTTACGAGCATCTGTGACAGACATACCAGCAATGATACCATCTGCTTGACCAGCTTGGACAGCGTTAATAGCGGCATCGAAACCAGGGTTGATGATTTCAATTTCAAAACCTTGGTCTTTAGCGATTGCCTTAATCAAGTCCATATCAATACCAGTGTATTGGTTGCTTGAATTTTGGAAAACAAAAGGTGCAAAAGAAGAATCGCTGGCAATGATGTATTTAGCTTTAACAGGAATAGCTTTTAAGCCCGCTAGAGTAGTTGTAGTTGGAACTGCTGAAGATGATGAAGCAGTCCATTTCTTGATGATTTTATCAAGACTACCATCTTTTTTCATTTCAGCCAAGGCTTGGTTAAATTCAGTAACTAGGTGCTCGTATTTGCTTCCTTTTTTAACACCGAAAGCAAAACTTCCTACAGCTTCACCATCCATTTCAATATGGAGGTCTTGGCCTTGGTTGATGGCATATTCGATAACAGGTTTATCATCCATCATAGCATCAATGGCACCAGCACTCAAGCTGTTGTTCATCAAATCACCAGTGTCAAATGTTTTAATAGTAAAACCGTATTTATCCTTGATACTTTCAAGGAAACGTTGAGCGGCTGTTCCGTTTTTAACACCAACAGTTTTTCCTTTTAATTGGTCATATTTACTAATCTTGTGTGACTTAGTAGTTGCAATGACAACTTTTGTATCATAGTAAGTATCAGACATGGTGAAAACTTTTTCACGTTCTTTAGTCTTTGTCATCCCTGCCATGATAGCGTCAGCTTGACCAGCTTGAACCGCATTGACCGCTGCGTCAAATCCAGGATAGGACATCTGAATGTTCCATCCTTTAATCTCAGCCACTTTGTTGATAATGTCAACATCAATTCCTTTATAAGTTTGATCTGAATCTTTAAACTCAAAAGGTGCATAGGCGGTATCAGAAACAATCTTAATCGTCTCTGCTTTTGCAATACCTAATGAGAAAATTGGGAATAAAATTAGCAAAAATGCTAGAAATTTTTTCTTCATTTTTAGTCTCCTTTTCCGAATATTTTCCCATTATATCAGAAAAAGTAAAAAAAGGCAAATTTTTATATTTTCGTGTTAGAAAATATAACATCTATATTTTCTTTTCCTTCTTGAATTGCTACTATAAAGTGCTATAATAATAGTATATAGTAGAAGAAAAGAGGACAGGAATATGAAGAACAAAAGAATATTTAAAGACTTCCAAGCTTCTCAAATGCGGTTAAACCTTTACACAAGCCCCTTGTTAGCCTTTGCTTTTGTCTTCATAGGAGAGTTTGTGGCTTATACTCTGTATGGTATTAGTTTGTTAGCTCTCATCGGACTTGCTAGAAATTTTGGAGAGGCTGGTCAAAATCTTGCAACCTATTTGCAGACATTGCAACAGAGCTTGATGGATAAAACAAGTGACTTTCGTTTAATTTTAGAATTGCTGGCCTTTGGTTTCGTTCTCAACACTGTGTTCAGATGGACTAGAAAAGTTGAGAAAAGACCTATTCGAACTTTAGGATTTTATAAAGAAAATTTCCTCAGTAATCTTCTTAAGGGATTTGGTTTAGGTCTGGCACTTTTTCTTCTGACCTTGTTAGGTTTAGTAGCATTAGGGCAATATCGTTTGGAGTCTATTCACTTGAATCCTTATTCGCTTGCCTTTGTTGTCTTTACTATCCCATTTTGGATTTTACAGGGGACAACAGAAGAAGTGGTGGCCCGTGCTTGGCTCCTTCCCCAATTGGCCTCAAGAACCAATCTAAAACTAGCTGTTGTTATATCTAGCCTGTTCTTTACCCTGCTTCATATGGGCAATTCGGGTCTCACACCTCTATCTCTAGTGAATCTCTTTTTATTCGGAGTTGCCATGGCTCTCTATCTTCTCAAAACTGATACAGTTTGGGGTGTTGCAGGTATTCATGGCGCCTGGAATTTTGCTCAGGGTAATCTCTTTGGGATTTTAGTTAGTGGTCAGTCTTCAGGAACATCAATCATGAAATTTACTCCACAAGGCAATCAAGACTGGCTATCTGGTGGGTCTTTTGGTATTGAAGGTTCTATCATGACAAGTCTAGTCTTGCTACTGCTGATTCTCTACCTCGTCTATCAATTAAAGAAAGAAAATGAAAGGATGTGACTTCGATCCGTCCTTTTCTTCGTGAAAATGCTATAAGTATGCTAAAATAGGAATAGCATATCGAGAGAGGATTCTTATGATCAATCGTATTACAGATAATCAATTTAAACTAGTATCAAAATACCAACCTTCAGGAGATCAACCACAAGCTATCGAGCAGTTGGTTGATAATATCGAGGGTGGAGAAAAAGCTCAGATTCTGATGGGAGCGACCGGAACAGGGAAGACCTATACCATGAGTCAAGTCATTTCCAAAGTCAATAAACCAACTCTGGTTATTGCCCACAATAAAACTCTAGCAGGCCAGCTCTATGGAGAATTTAAGGAATTTTTCCCTGAAAATGCTGTTGAGTACTTCGTATCCTACTATGATTATTACCAACCTGAGGCCTATGTCCCTTCTAGCGATACCTATATTGAAAAGGATAGCTCTGTCAATGATGAGATTGACAAACTTCGTCACTCAGCGACTTCAGCCCTTCTGGAGCGTAATGATGTTATCGTCGTAGCTTCCGTTTCTTGTATCTATGGTTTGGGTTCGCCCAAGGAATACGCTGATAGTGTCGTTAGTCTCCGTCCAGGCCTTGAAATTTCTCGTGATAAACTCTTGAATGACTTGGTCGATATTCAGTTTGAGCGAAATGATATTGATTTCCAACGGGGAAGATTTCGCGTTCGTGGGGATGTAGTGGAGATTTTCCCAGCCTCTCGTGATGAGCATGCCTTTCGAGTAGAATTTTTTGGAGACGAAATTGACCGTATCCGTGAAGTTGAAGCGCTGACGGGTCAGGTCTTGGGAGAAGTGGATCATTTGGCGATTTTCCCAGCTACTCACTTTGTGACCAATGACGACCATATGGAAGTTGCTATTGCCAAGATTCAAGCAGAATTAGAAGAGCAGTTAGCTGTCTTTGAGAAGGAAGGTAAATTGCTTGAAGCCCAGCGCTTGAAACAGCGGACAGAGTACGATATCGAAATGCTGCGTGAGATGGGCTATACTAACGGGGTTGAGAACTATTCACGTCACATGGATGGACGGAGTGAGGGCGAGCCTCCTTATACGCTTCTCGACTTCTTCCCAGATGATTTTTTGATTATGATTGACGAGAGCCACATGACCATGGGGCAAATCAAGGGCATGTACAATGGAGACCGTTCGCGTAAGGAAATGCTGGTTAATTATGGTTTCCGTTTGCCGTCTGCTTTGGACAATCGACCTCTCCGTCGTGAGGAGTTTGAAAGTCATGTACATCAAATTGTTTACGTTTCAGCGACACCTGGTGACTATGAAAATGAACAGACTGAGACAGTAATTGAGCAAATCATTCGTCCAACGGGACTCTTGGATCCTGAGGTGGAAGTCCGTCCAACTATGGGACAGATTGATGACCTCTTAGGTGAAATCAATGCCCGTGTTGAAAAGAATGAACGAACCTTTATTACCACCTTGACCAAGAAAATGGCAGAGGACTTAACCGACTACTTCAAGGAAATGGGCATCAAGGTCAAGTACATGCACTCGGATATTAAGACCTTGGAGAGGACAGAGATTATCCGTGACCTGCGCTTGGGTGTCTTTGATGTCTTGGTCGGAATCAACCTGCTCCGTGAAGGGATTGACGTTCCTGAAGTGAGTCTCGTAGCTATTCTCGATGCTGACAAGGAAGGTTTCCTTCGTAACGAACGTGGACTCATCCAGACCATTGGACGTGCCGCCCGTAACAGCGAAGGCCATGTCATCATGTATGCGGACACGGTTACCCAGTCAATGCAACGTGCCATTGATGAAACGGCTCGCCGTCGGAAAATCCAGATGGCCTATAATGAAGAACATGGTATCGTTCCACAAACCATTAAGAAAGAAATCCGAGACCTTATTGCCGTAACCAAGGCGGTTGCTAAGGAAGAAGACAAGGAAGTCGATATCAATAGCCTCAACAAACAAGAGCGCAAAGAACTCGTCAAGAAACTGGAAAAACAAATGCAAGAAGCCGTCGAAGTGCTTGACTTTGAACTAGCAGCTCAGATACGTGATATGATGTTGGAAGTCAAGGCCTTGGATTAGGGAAAAGAAAATAAATGACGATTATTGTCAAATCAATGGAAACTCCTGAAGAGATAGAAGGTAAATCCCATGTTCACTGGCAAACGTGGAGAGAAGCTTATGACGACCTTTTGCCTGCAGAATTTCAGGAGACAATGACATTAGAAAGATGTCGATTCTTTAGTCAAAAGTATCCAGAAAATACATTGATTGCGATGGATGGTATGAAGGTAGTTGGTTTTATAAGTTATGGCAACTTTCGTGATGAGACTATTCAAGCTGGTGAAATTATTGCTTTATATGTTTTAAAAGACTATTATGGAAAAGGAATCGCACAAAAGTTAGTGAAAGCAGCTTTGACTGCTCTTGATCATTTTTCTGAAATTTTCTTATGGGTATTGAAAGATAATAAGCGAGCCATTGCTTTCTATCAAAAAATGGGTTTTACTTTTGATGGTCAAGAAAAAATACTTGAACTTGGAAAACCTATAAAGGAAAAACGAATGGTATTTTATTCTAAATAATTTTAAAAAGTAGAAGCTAGAATCTTTGGTACCAAGTCTAAAAATTTAATAAATTAGAAAGCGAGTAAATTTATGTCCCGTTCCCAATTAACGATTTTAACAAACATTTGTCTGATTGAAGACCTCGAAACTCAGCGCGTGGTTATGCAGTATCGCTCTCCTGAAACCAATCGCTGGTCTGGTTATGCCTTTCCTGGAGGTCATGTAGAAAATGGCGAAGCTTTCGCAGAGTCTGTCATTCGTGAAATATATGAAGAAACAGGGTTGACTATCCAAAATCCTCAACTTGTCGGTATTAAAAATTGGCCTCTGGATACAGGTGGGCGCTATATTGTCGTTTGTTATAAGGCGACTGAGTTCTCTGGTAGCCTTCGCTCTTCAGATGAAGGAGAAGTTTCTTGGGTGCAAAAAGACCAGATTCCAAACTTGGATCTGGCCTATGATATGTTACCCTTGATGGAGATGATGGAAGCTCCTGACAAATCTGAATTTTTCTACCCTCGCCGTACAGAAGACGATTGGGAAAAGAAAATTTTCTAGTCTTTTACTAAATAACCGAGCTGATCCAAGGCCTCCTCGATATAGCGGAGGTCTTGTTGTGTTTCAGCTTCGACTAGGTGGTAATGGATGCCATCTGTCAATTCAGACAGAGGTCTAAAGTCAGAATGCTCGACTTGTTCTAGAAAATGCTGAACATCTCGGCGACAAGACAGTTTAAGCAAGGTTTCAATTTCTCCATAAACGGGATGGTCAATCAAGGTATTTTGAACACGTCCACCATTATCTACGATAGCAAGGAGTTCTTGACCGATTTCTTCAACTTCATGTTTCACTTTGAAAAGTTTGTGGACGTATGGATTGACATCAACTTGCTTATAGACGTAGCCACGATTGGTGGATAGGATAGGAGCGCCATCGGCTCTTAAAATTGCAATGTCCTGTACAATGACTTGGCGTGTAACATGAAAATGTTCAGCCAAACTTTGGCCATTGAGGGCTTTAGGAGCTTCTTTCAAGAGTTGAAGCAGGGCTTGTTTGCGATTTTTTGTCATAGTTCTTCCTTTTAGCGGCGTTTTCGAAGCACTTTATAGACAGCTAGTGCTAATGTATAGTCTACCATACTATGGATAATTGTGCCAAATCCAACTAGTACAAATAGAACATAAAACATATTTTCTACATTGGTACCAGAAGTTGCATAAAAAACGACACAGGCTAATACTTCAGCAAGGGCATGAACAATAGCCAAAACAAAGTTAAAAATCCAGGAAGCTTTTGGTTTATCTAGGGTATCGGGGAATTTTTGTAGGTAAAGAGCCCCCAAAGTTCCAAAAAAGATATGGGAAAAAGCTCGAAAAACGATAACCATGGGATAGCCAGCCATCAAAAATCCAAAACTAGAGGCTAGGATGACAAAAACAGCCATCAAGGGCGATAAGAACATGGCAATAAAAATAGCGATGTGGCTTCCTAAAGTATAGGAAGCAGGTGGAATGACGATTTTGAAAGGCATAACAATTGGAATCAAAATCGCAATAGCCGTTAAGAGGGCTGTCATTGTCATAAATTGTGTCTTTTTCCGTGTATTCATAAGAATCTCCTTTTTGTCTGTATATACACTAGTATAGTACAATAAACAAGACAATAAAGCAAGGATTTACTTAGGTTTATAGGTCGTTTTTTAGTAAAAAGTTAGTAAAAAGTTCACTATAAAGAAACTACTTCAAACAAAATCTCCACCTTCAAGCTTGAAAGCGGAGATTATTTTTATTTCTTCAAGGTTTGTAGTCTTGGAACAATGGCTAGGGTTAGAACTGCGGAAATGACTAATTCGGCAATCGAATTTGTTGAGATAACAGTTGCTAGGAGTTTTTGGATATTACCATCAAAAACATTTCCAAAAAGGTAGAAAATTCCACCAAGTACAAAGACTGTGTTGGTAAGTGAACCTAGGGCACCAGCTAGAATCAGACCAGTTTTATTTTTCATCAGTTTATAGACTAGATAAGGAGTTAAACCAATCAAAATACGTGGGACGATAGCTATGATAGCTGAGTAGATGTTTCCGTTTGGTACAAATGGGGAGAAGAGGTAGCTTGTAGGTAGAATCGTAATCGTATTAACTGTCAAGCTAAGAAGCCCCATCAAAAATCCAAGTGTAATCCCAACTCGTGGACCGTAAATAATGCTGGCAATAATGACAGGAATATGAACGATGGTCGGTTTGATTGGAAATGGAAAAAGGTTAAAGATAAGTGAGCTTAGAAAATGAATCACGAGCATGGTTGCAAAAAAGATAGCAATAGGTGCAATATTAGAGCGTTTTTTCATCGAGAGTTTCCTTTATTCTTTCTAAAATAATTGTGAGGTCGGCTAAAGCTCCTCGTCCATAGTCTCCACAAGCTAGTAGGGATTCTTTTGGAGCAATCAGCTGATAGCCGTAGGTTTCTAATGTTTTCAGATTAGCCTGAGTTGCTGGATGGTCATACATCTTTGTATTCATAGCAGGTGCGATGAGTTTGGGAATATGACTTGGCAAGGCTAGAGCCATACAAGTTACCATGTTGTCAGCAAAGCCGTGGGCTAGTTTTGCAATAGTGTTAGCTGTTGCAGGGGCCACGATAAATAAATCTGCTTTTTTTCCAAGTTCGATATGATTGACTTGATCAGGATGGGGTTCCTTCATGACATCTAAGTGGACAGGATTCTGTGAGAGTACCTGCAGTGTCAAAGGTTGAATAAACTCTGTAGCAGCTTGAGTCATTAAAACAGTAACTTGATGTCCTTGTTTTTTTAGAGAACTGACTAAATCTGCCGACTTGTAAGAGGCAATTGACCCCGTTACAGCCAAGAGAATATGTGCCATAGCTTTCCTTTCTATGAATGATAGGCTTGAATTTTTTCAAGGAGGAGTTCTGCAATTTCTTCTTTAGTCTGGACTGTTTGAAGCTGATTTTTTTCAACAAAGATTGCACGATGTTGATTTGCTGAAATTTGAGTCAGGTCATTCGCAATGATTAAGTCAGCTTGGTTCTTGATAAGACTTTTTCTAGCAATGTCAACCAGATAGTCTTCGTTAACATCAACCAGCAGTTTGAAACCAATCAGATGAATAGCAGGATTCCACTCCTTGACTAGAGAGATGATTTTGGGTGTCTTTTTTAGGAACAAAACCTGAACCTCGTCAGTTGAAGAAATCTTAGTCTGATGATTCTGCTTGTTTAAAAATTCTTCTAGATTGGAGCTAGCCTGAACCTCCTCAAGCCCCGTCATATAAACAGGAGTGTAGTCAGACACCGCCATTGAGTGAATCAAAACCTGATAGTCCTTAACACGTTCTTGCATTTCTAGTAGAAGGTCCTTGGTATTGTTAATTTCTCGAATATTTAGGTTGGGATGGGCTTCTGGCTTCAAAGCTTGTTTTGTAGTAATTAAACAAACTTCATGCCCTGCAGCAAGCAAAGTTTCTGTGATGATTTTGCCCAGGCGACCTGTAGAATGGTTAGTGATAGAGCGGACGCTATCGATAGCTTCACTGGTACCGCCCGATGTAACTAAAATTTTCATAGCACTATTGTACACAAAAATAAACGGTAAGTAAAATGAAAGCAATAAATTTTTGGTAAAAACGAAGATTTACTATAGTTTCAAACTATAAAGGCATATAAAATTTAAGAAAGGACTCTAAAAACCTTAAAAATAGGGATATTTACGAACGTTTAGAGAGTTTTAGGATGTTAAAAATCTTGTTTTGTGTTATAATGAATTATCATATAAGAGGTTAGAGGAGTTTTGAATGAAAACAGATATTGAAATCGCACAGAGTATTGAGTTGAAACCAATCGTTGATGTTGTAGAGAAACTGGGTATTTCTTACGATGATTTGGAATTGTATGGAAAGTACAAGGCTAAGCTCAGCTTTGATAAAATTCGTGCAGTTGAGAGCAATCCAGTTGGGAAATTGATTTTGGTTACTGCCATCAACCCAACACCTGCAGGTGAAGGAAAATCAACCATTACCATTGGTCTTGCGGATGCCTTAAACAAAATTGGCAAGAAAACCATGATCGCTATCCGCGAACCATCTCTTGGTCCTGTAATGGGGATTAAGGGTGGTGCTGCTGGTGGTGGTTATGCTCAAGTTCTGCCAATGGAAGACATCAATCTCCACTTTACGGGAGACATGCATGCCATTACAACTGCCAACAATGCGCTTTCCGCCTTGATTGACAATCACTTGCACCAAGGAAATGATCTGGGAATTGACCAACGTCGTATCCTTTGGAAACGTGTTGTGGACTTGAACGACCGTGCTCTTCGCCATGTAACAGTTGGGCTTGGTGGCCCTCTAAATGGTATTCCACGTGAGGATGGCTTTGACATTACAGTTGCTTCAGAGATCATGGCAATTCTTTGCTTGGCAACAGACATCGAGGACTTGAAACGTCGTTTGGCTAATATTGTTATCGGTTATCGTTACGACCGTACACCTGTTTCTGTAGGTGATTTACAGGTTGAAGGTGCCTTGGCTTTGATTTTGAAGGATGCGATTAAGCCAAACTTGGTTCAGACAATTTATGGTACGCCTGCTTTTGTACACGGTGGTCCATTTGCCAATATCGCTCACGGATGTAACTCTGTCTTGGCAACTACAACAGCCCTTCACTTGGCTGATTACACTGTTACTGAAGCTGGTTTTGGTGCAGACCTTGGTGCTGAGAAATTCCTTGATATTAAGACACCAAACTTGCCAACATCTCCAGATGCAGTTGTCATTGTCGCAACCCTTCGTGCCCTTAAGATGAATGGTGGCGTGGCTAAAGACGCTTTGACAGAGGAAAATGTAGAAGCAGTTCGTGCCGGTTTTGCTAACTTGAAACGCCACGTTGAAAATATCCGTAAGTTCGGTATTCCAGCAGTTGTGGCTATTAACGAATTTGTATCTGATACAGAAGCTGAAATCGCAGCCTTGAAAGAACTCTGCGCCTCAATTGATGTGCCAGTTGAGTTGGCTAGTGTCTGGGCTGATGGCGCGGAAGGTGGAGTAGCTCTTGCTGAAACGGTTGTTAAGACTATCGCTGAAACCCCAGCTAACTATAAACGTTTGTATGACAATGACCTTTCTGTCCAAGAAAAGATTGAAAAGATTGTTACTGAAATCTACCGTGGTAGCAAAGTGAACTTTGAGAAGAAAGCTCAAACACAAATCGCTCAAATCGTTCAAAACGGATGGGATAAATTGCCAATCTGTATGGCTAAAACTCAGTACAGTTTCTCTGACAATCCAAATGCACTTGGAGCACCTGAAAACTTTGAAATTACCATTCGTGAATTGGTACCAAAATTAGGTGCAGGCTTCATCGTTGCCCTAACTGGTGATGTTATGACCATGCCAGGACTTCCAAAACGACCAGCTGCTCTCAATATGGATGTTGAAAGTGATGGAACAGTTCTAGGATTATTCTAATATATTGCAATTGATTTTAAATGAGTTTGGAAAAGCTATTCAAGCTCATTTTCTTATCTAGATATAAGGAGTTACCTTCTGCACGTAACCAGTCTAGGTAAAGATATTTTCCCTTAATTCTGATATAATAGAAATAGTGACTTCAAGAGTAAGGAAGAGAAGATGAACGCATTATTAAATGGAATGAATGACCGTCAGGCTGAGGCGGTGCAAACGACAGAAGGGCCCTTGTTAATCATGGCGGGGGCTGGTTCTGGGAAGACCCGAGTTTTGACCCACCGTATTGCTTATTTGATTGATGAAAAGATGGTCAATCCTTGGAATATCTTGGCCATTACCTTTACCAACAAGGCTGCGCGTGAGATGAAAGAGCGTGCTTATAGCCTCAATCCAGCCACTCAGGACTGTCTGATTGCTACCTTCCACTCCATGTGTGTTCGTATTTTGCGTCGCGATGCGGACCATATTGGCTACAACCGAAATTTCACTATTGTGGATCCAGGTGAACAGCGAACGCTCATGAAACGCATTCTCAAGCAGTTGAACTTGGATCCTAAAAAATGGAATGAACGAACTATTTTGGGGACCATTTCCAATGCTAAGAATGACCTGATTGATGATGTGGCTTATGCTTCCCAAGCTGGCGATATGTATACGCAAATCGTGGCTCAGTGTTATACAGCCTATCAGAAGGAGCTTCGTCAGTCTGAGTCGGTTGACTTTGATGATTTGATTATGCTGACCCTGCGTCTCTTTGATCAAAATCCTGATGTTTTGACTTACTACCAGCAGAAATTTCAGTACATCCATGTTGATGAGTACCAAGATACCAACCATGCCCAGTACCAACTGGTCAAACTCTTGGCTTCCCGTTTTAAAAATATTTGTGTGGTTGGGGATGCGGACCAGTCTATCTACGGTTGGCGTGGTGCTGATATGCAGAATATTTTGGATTTTGAGAAAGATTATCCCCAAGCCAAGGTTGTTTTGTTGGAGGAGAATTACCGCTCAACTAAAACCATTCTCCAAGCGGCCAATGAGGTCATTCAAAACAATAAAAATCGCCGTCCTAAGAATCTCTGGACTCAAAATGCTGATGGGGAACAAATCGTTTACTATCGTGCCAATGATGAGCTAGATGAAGCTGTATTTGTAGCCAGAACTATCGATGAACTTGGTCGGAGTCAAAACTTCCTTCACAAGGATTTTGCAGTTCTCTATCGTACAAATGCGCAGTCCCGTACTATTGAGGAAGCCTTGCTCAAGTCAAATATTCCTTATACCATGGTTGGCGGAACCAAGTTCTACAGCCGTAAGGAAATCCGAGATATTATCGCTTACCTCAATCTTATTGCCAATTTGAGTGACAATATTAGTTTTGAGCGTATTATCAATGAACCGAAACGAGGAATTGGCCCAGGTACTGTTGAGAAAATCCGTGACTTTGCGAATATGCAAGACATGTCCATGCTAGATGCTTCAGCCAATATCATGTTATCTGGTATCAAGGGTAAAGCAGCCCAGTCTATCTGGGATTTTGCCAATATGATTCTAGATTTACGAGAGCAGCTGGACCAATTAAATATTACAGAGTTGGTTGAGGTTGTCCTTGAAAAAACAGGTTACGTTGATATTCTCAATGCTCAAGCGACTTTAGAAAGCAAGGCTAGGGTTGAAAATATTGAAGAGTTCCTTTCTGTGACGAAAAACTTTGATGACACCTCTGATGGGCCAGAAGAGGAAACTGGTCTGGACAAACTGAGTCGTTTCTTAAATGATTTAGCCTTGATTGCGGATACAGATTCAGGTAGTCAGGAGACATCAGAAGTGACCCTGATGACCCTGCATGCTGCCAAAGGTCTCGAGTTTCCAGTTGTATTTTTGATTGGGATGGAAGAAAATGTCTTTCCACTTAGTCGTGCGGCTGAAGATCCAGATGAATTAGAAGAAGAACGCCGTCTGGCCTATGTAGGAATTACGCGTGCAGAGAAAATTCTCTATCTGACAAATGCCAACTCACGCCTGCTTTTTGGTCGTACCAACTACAACCGTCCTACTCGATTTATTAACGAAATTAGTTCAGACTTGCTTGAGTATCAAGGTCTGGCTCGTCCAGCCAATACAAGCTTTAAGGAATCATATAGCAGTGGTGGTCTTGCCTTTGGTCAAGGTATGAGTCTTGCCCAGGCACTTCAAGACCGTAAACGCAGTGCTGCCCCAAAAACTATCCAGTCAAGCGGTCTTCCATTTGGTCAATTTACAGCTGGTGCAAAATCAGCGTCTAGCGAGGCAAATTGGTCCATTGGTGACATTGCTCTCCACAAGAAATGGGGAGAGGGAACTGTTCTGGAAGTTTCAGGTAGCGGTGCTACGCAGGAATTAAAAATCAATTTCCCGGAAGTAGGTTTGAAAAAACTTTTAGCTAGTGTAGCCCCAATTGAGAAAAAAATATAATTTTCCATCCTTCTCACGAATAATAAAGTGAGGAGGATTTTTATGTATAGTATTTCATTCCAAGAAGATTCACTATTACCAAGAGAAAGGCTGGCCAAGGAAGGAGTTGAAGCGCTCAGTAATCATGAGTTGCTAGCTATTTTACTTAGGACAGGAACACGTCAAGCTAGCGTTTTTGAAATTGCCCAGAAAGTTTTGAACAATCTTTCAAGCCTAACAGATTTGAAAAAAATGACCCTGCAGGAATTGCAGAGTCTGTCTGGTATCGGTCGTGTTAAGGCTATAGAATTACAAGCTATGATTGAACTGGGGCATCGTATTCATAAACATGAGACTATTGAGATGGAAAGTATTCTTAGTAGCCAAAAGTTAGCCAAGAAGATGCAACAGGAGTTGGGACATAAAAAACAAGAGCACCTGGTGGCGCTCTATCTCAATACTCAAAATCAAATCATCCATCAACAGACCATTTTTATCGGTTCTGCAACTCGTAGTATTGCTGAGCCGCGAGAGATTCTTCACTATGCTATCAAGCATATGGCGACCTCTCTCATCTTGGTTCATAACCATCCTTCAGGAGCGGTAGCGCCTAGCCGAAATGATGATCATGTTACAAAACTTGTCAAAGATGCTTGTGACCTGATGGGGATTGTCCTCTTGGACCATTTGATTGTCTCACATTTTAGTTACTTTAGTTACCGTGAAAAAACAGATTTAATCTAAAGTTCATTAACGACATAGTCAAAGAGGTTTTTATCTTTGGGACGATTTTCAAATAGAAATTCTGGATGCCATTGGACACCGAGAAAGGCAATGTCATCCGTACTCATAACAGCTTCAATGATACCATCTTTAGGATCATGAGCCGCAATCTTTAAATTTGGTGCTAAATCCTTAATGCTCTGATGGTGGAAGGAGTTGATATGGGAAATTTCTCCATAGATTTCTCGAAGAACTGTATCAGGCTCTGTCATCAAGCGTTGAGTTGTGTACTCAGCAGAACAATCCTGCCAATGGTCTTCTATATCTTGGTACAAAGTTCCACCCATGGCAACGTTAAAGAGTTGAGTTCCACGGCAGACAGAAAAAATTGGCTTTTTCTGTTTAATAGCTTCCTTGATGAGGGCCAGTTCAAAGATATCCCTTTGAAGGTGGTAGTCATCGCTATCGATGGTTTTTGGTTCACCATAGAATTTTGGATCAATATTTTGCCCACCTGTCAAGATGAGCTTGTCAATCATACTGATATAGTGGCAGGCCATTTCTTGATCACCAATCGGTAGGATGATGGGAATTCCTCCAGCTTCTTTAACGCCTTCAACAAAGCTTTTTGCTACGTAGCTCATCATGATGTCATCATCTGGATGAGTTTTTTCGTTTCCTGTAATCCCAATAACTGGTTTTTTCATAAAATGATTTTCGCTTTCTAATCCTCTTTTCGCATGAAATAGAGGAGGGTTTGGAGTTCACTTGTCAAATCGACATACTGAACGACCACATCTTTTGGTAAATGCAGATGGACTGGTGAAAAACTGAGAATTCCTTTCACACCAGCATCAACCAAGAGATTGGCAACCTCTTGCGACTTGACGCTGGGAACAGTCAAGATAGCAGTCTTCACATCAGCATCCTTGATTTTATCCTTGATTTGAGAAATTCCATAAATGGGAATCCCATCAGGAGTTTGGGTACCGACTTCAGGATGGTCGTCTAGATCAAAGGCCATGATAATCTTCATCTTGTTACGCTCGTGGAAGCGGTAGTGGAGAAGGGCATGGCCCATATTTCCAATACCTACCAGCATGACATTGGTAATAGAGTTATCATTGAGTAAATCGGCAAAAAATGTCATCAGTTTTTTGACATCATAGCCAAAGCCACGACGACCCAGTTCACCAAAATAGGAAAAATCACGACGTACGGTCGCTGAATCAATTCCAATGGCCTCTGCAATTTGCTTAGAGTTGGCACGTTCAATCTTTTCTGCATGAAATCTCTTAAAAATTCGATAGTAGAGAGAGAGTCTTTTCGCTGTAGCTTTTGGAATAGCAGACTGTTTATCTTTCACAAAATCACAACCTTTCTATTCTTCTATTTTATAGAAACATTGTGAAAAAATCAACAAAAACAAGAAAAAACTAAGAAAAATCTTAGTTTTGATGTAAAAAATCTGCATGTGATAGAAATCGGTAGAGGTCTCCGACCAGACCCTGATAAACTTTCTGGCCATTAAAAGTCAGAGAAGTCACATAAAGTGTATCTGGTAGGGTCACACATCCTGACAGAGCCAGCATGAGAGCCTCGTAATCCTCATACTTGAGAGTGCGCTCTACATGATAGCTGTCCTTATAGGTCAGTTCAAACATTTTGGCTCTATCTTTCCGATTTTGTAAAGACACCACGTTCTACCAAGCTATCCATGAGGAAGTAGAATTTTTCCTGATGAATGTGGTGGTCTTCTGATTTGAAAATATCAACTAGACGTAGCCCAAACTTGTCAGTGATATTAATTTTAGCTCCTGTTAGCTCTTTATTGATAATGATTTTGAGTTGGAAGCCTTCACCGCTGTTTGGAACCTTTTCAAGTAGGCGAGTCAGTTCATAGTTCCCAACCTTAGTCTCAAAAAAGGTGTTGTCCTTGAGGGTGAATTTTTTAACAGAAGGGCTAAGAGTGTAGTCGTAACGACAATTTTTTAACTGAATGGTTTTTTCAAATGCCATATGGCTAACCTCCGATAATTTCTTTTAAGGTTTTTGCGAGGGTATGTAGGTCTTCGACAGTATTTTCTGGCGACAAACTGATACGAACGGATTCCTTCAGATGTTCTGAATTTGCCCCGTACATGGCTTCAAGAACATGGCTGGATTGTACAATGCCCGCAGTGCAGGCTGAGCCAGTAGAGATTGAAATTCCAGCCAAATCTAGACGAAGGAGTAAGAGGTCATTTTTCTGGCCAGGAAATCCAATATTGAGAACATAAGGGAGATGGTGTTCGCTTCTATTCAGGTAATACTGAACTCCCTCTAGCTCTGCCAGAAAGGCAGTTTCTAGATTTTGTACATGTTGAAAATGTTCTTCTTGTTTTTCTAGGTCTTCTTTTAGGGCTGCAACCATGCCTATGATGGCAGCAAGATTTTCAGTCCCTGCACGTTTTTTTTGTTCTTGGTCTCCGCCATGTAGATAGGAATCAAAATCCATGCTGGATGCGTAGAGAAAGCCGATTCCCTTAGGACCATGGAATTTATGGGCAGAAGCAGTGAGAAAATCAATGCCCAATTCTTCGGGGTGAATTGGTATTTTGCCAATAGCCTGAACTGCATCGACATGATAGGCGGCAGGGTGTTGCTTGAGTATTTGGCCAATTTCAGCAATGGGAAGTAGGTTTCCTGTCTCATTATTGGCAAACATGGTAGAAACCAAAATTGTATCATCACGTAAAGCATTTTGAATTTGTTGGGCTGTGATTTCTTGATTTTCTGGTTGGATAATGGTTGCTTCAAACCCAAAGTGTTGAACCAAGTAATCAATAGTTTCAAGGACGGCATGGTGCTCAATAGCAGTTGTGATGATATGTTTTCCTTGCTCTTGGTGACGAAGGCAGTAACCAATGATAGCAGTATTGTTGCCTTCAGTACCACCAGAAGTGAAAAAGATATGTTGAGGTTTTGTCTTCAGTAACTTGGCTAGTTCCTGACGAGCTTCTCGCAAGAGTTTGCCAGCTTGACGACCATGACCATGAATACTAGAAGGGTTTCCGTGGGTTTCTTGCATAACCTTGGTCATAGCTGAAATAGCAACTGCTGACATGGGAGTCGTTGCAGCATTGTCCAAATAAATCAAAGAATCACCTTATTTCTTTTTGTTGTAGGCAAAGAGTGGGCTGACTGGTTTTCTTTCGTGGATACGGACGATGGCATCACCAATTAACTCACTAGCAGTGATGTAGCATACGTTTTTAGGAGTTTTTTCTTTTGTTGCTACTGAATCAGTCACAAGAATTTCTTTAATATTAGTATTGTCAAGAAGTTCAGCAGCACCTTCAACAAAGAGACCATGACTAGAAACAGCATAAATTTCTGTAGCTCCTTCACGTTCAACGATTTTAGCAGCTTCAGAGAAGGTACGTCCTGTATTTAAAATATCGTCAATCAAGATGGCTTTCTTACCTTCAACATCACCGATAATATAACCTTCGTTGCGAGTAGCATCGTCTTGAGGGTAGTCGATAATGGCGATAGGAGCATCAAGATATTCAGCCAAGCTACGAGCACGTTTCACACCTGAATTTTTAGGGCTAACAACAACAACATCTGACCCCAGTAAGCCCTTATCGCAATAATGTTTTGCAAACAGGGGAACTGTGAAAAGGTTATCGACAGGAATGTCAAAGAAGCCTTGAACCTGAACGGCATGCAAATCAAGCGTAAGGATACGATCGACTCCAGCCTTAACCAGCATATTGGCAACTAGTTTTGCTGTAAGTGGCTCACGTGGTGAAGCAATGCGGTCTTGACGTGCATAGCCAAAATATGGAAGGACAACGTTGATGCTGTGGGCACTTGCGCGCACACAAGCGTCGACCATGATAAGCAATTCCATTAAGTGGTTGTTAACAGGGAAACTTGTTGATTGGATGATGTACACATCATAACCACGGACACTTTCTTCGATATTTACTTGGATTTCTCCATCTGAAAATTGACGTGATGATAGTTTTCCAAGTGGGACACCAACAGCTTGAGCAATTTTCTGTGCAATCTCTTGGTTAGAGTTGAGTGCGAAAAGTTTCATGTTTTTTCTATCTGACATTATAGACCGTCCTCTGTAAACTTTTTAAATCCTAGCCCTATCTGCCTAGCCTATACGAACTGGGATTTTTGTATTTTATCTTTTCTATTTTACCAAAAAATAGAGATTATTTCAGCTATTTTTCATGCTTTTGACAAATCGAACCAATTTTGAAGGGGCTTTTTGGTAGGAAATCTGATTTTTCTCTAAAAATTGTTGGAAATCCTGTTTGCCTTGCTCGTGATTTTCCACTTCAAGCTCCAATTCGTAATCTATCCTATCAAAGTATTGACTCTCATCCAGCGCCATGAGACCAATAGCTGTCTTCATTTCATAGCGAAGTGTTGTGAGACAACCAAGGACCTGCCATTTTTTACTTTGGATACCATGTTTCGCTAATTCATCCAGTACGAGCCCCTGAGGAAGCTCTTCTTTAGCCAAATAATCTTCAGCATCTTTTAGTTGCAATTTTTGGTTGTATTCCATGTTTCCAACACTTTGTGGGACTTTGAGTGTCAATTCTGCCCAGTCTTCAAAAGTTCGAATGCGCATAGCGACTTTCTTTTCTCGTAGTTCAAAATCAGGCGTGTCCATGTAGTAATTTTTTTGAAGAACAGGTGTAACACTAGTGAACTGGTCTTTTAGACGATTGTATTTATCTTTTTTCAGTAGTGTTTTCAATTCAATTTCTAAATGTTTCATTTTTCTTACCTTTTCTTTATCTATGAAAGCGGATTATATGATATAATAGCTTTGTATTTATTGTATATGAATCTGGAGAAAAAATCAAAGATATTTTTGAAGGATAATATGGGAACAAGGGAGAATATATGACCTTAGAATGGGAAGAATTTCTAGATCCTTACATTCAAGCTGTTGGTGAGTTAAAGATTAAACTACGTGGTATTCGTAAGCAATATCGTAAGCAAAATAAGCATTCTCCGATTGAGTTTGTGACTGGTCGAGTTAAGCCAATTGAAAGTATAAAGGAAAAAATGGCTCGACGTGGTATTACTTATGCGACCTTAGAGCACGATTTACAGGATATTGCTGGTTTACGTGTGATGGTCCAGTTTGTAGATGACGTCAAGGAAGTAGTGGAAATTTTGCGCAAACGTCAGGACATGCGGATCATACAAGAGCGAGATTACATTACTCATCGAAAGGCTTCAGGCTACCGTTCCTATCATGTGGTAGTAGAATATATGGTTGACACTATCAATGGAGCCAAGACCATTTTAGCAGAAATTCAAATTCGTACTTTGGCCATGAATTTCTGGGCAACGATAGAACATTCTCTCAACTACAAGTACCAAGGGGATTTCCCAGAGGAAATTAAAAAGAGACTGGAAATTACTGCCAAAATTGCCCATCAGTTGGATGAAGAAATGGGTAAAATTCGAGATGATATCCAGGAAGCCCAGGCTCTTTTTGATCCTTTGAGTAGAAAATTAAATGACGGTGTAGGAAACAGTGACGATACAGATGAAGAATACAGGTAAACGAATTGACCTGATAGCAAATAGAAAACCGCAGAGTCAAAGGGTTTTGTATGAATTGCGAGATCGTTTGAAGAGAAATCAGTTTATACTCAATGATACCAATCCGGACATTGTCATCTCCATTGGTGGGGATGGTATGCTCTTGTCGGCTTTTCATAAGTACGAAAACCAGCTTGACAAGGTACGCTTTATCGGTGTTCACACTGGACATTTGGGCTTCTATACGGACTACCGTGATTTTGAGTTGGACAAGCTAGTGACTAATTTGCAGCTAGATACCGGAGCAAGAGTCTCTTACCCTGTTCTGAATGTGAAGGTTTTTCTTGAAAATGGTGAAGTGAAGATTTTTAGAGCACTGAATGAAGCCAGTATCCGCAGGTCTGATCGAACCATGGTGGCGGATGTTGTGATTAACGGTGTCCACTTTGAACGTTTTCGTGGAGATGGGCTAACAGTTTCGACACCGACTGGTAGTACGGCTTATAATAAGTCTCTTGGCGGTGCAGTGTTACATCCTACCATTGAAGCTCTTCAGTTGACGGAAATTGCCAGCCTAAATAATCGTGTCTATCGAACGCTGGGTTCGTCCATTATTGTTCCTAAGAAGGATAAGATTGAACTCATTCCGACGAGAAACGATTACCATACCATTTCGGTTGACAATAGTGTCTATTCCTTTCGCAATATTGAACGAATTGAGTATCAAATCGACCATCATAAGATTCACTTTGTCGCTTCACCTAGCCATACCAGTTTCTGGAACCGCGTTAAGGATGCTTTTATCGGCGAGGTGGAAGAATGAGGTTTGGATTTATCGCAGATGAGCATGTCAAGGTTAAGACCTTCTTAAAAAAGCACGAGGTTTCTAAGGGGCTGCTAGCTAAGATTAAGTTTCGAGGCGGAGCTATTCTGGTCAATGATCAACCACAAAATGCGACGTATCTATTGGATATTGGAGACCGAGTTATCATCGATATTCCTGCTGAGGAAGGCTTTGAAACTCTCGAAGCAATCGAGCGCCCACTGGATATTCTCTATGAGGATGACCATTTTCTGGTCTTGAATAAACCCTACGGAGTGGCTTCTATTCCTAGTGTCAATCACTCCAATACCATTGCCAATTTTATCAAGGGTTACTACGTCAGGCAAGACTATGAAAATCAGCAGGTTCACATTGTGACCAGACTAGATAGGGACACTTCTGGCTTGATGCTTTTTGCCAAACACGGCTATGCCCATGCACGATTAGATAAGCAGTTGCAGAAGAAATCTATCGAGAAGCGCTACTTTGCTTTGGTTAAGGGAGATGGACATTTGGAGCCAGAGGGAGAAATTATTGCTCCGATTGCGCGTGATGAAGACTCCATTATCACCAGACGAGTGGCTAAAGGCGGAAAGTATGCCCATACATCCTACAAGATTGTAGTTTCATATGGAAATATTCACTTGGTAGATATTCGCCTGCATACTGGACGTACTCACCAAATCCGAGTCCATTTTTCCCATATCGGTTTTCCTTTGTTGGGAGATGATTTGTATGGTGGTAGCCTGGACGACGGCATCCAACGTCAGGCCTTGCATTGCCATTATCTATCCTTCTATCATCCATTTTTAGAGCAAGACTTGCAGTTAGAAAGTCTCTTGCCGGATGATTTCAGCAACCTTATAACCCAGTTATCAACTAATACTCTATAAAAAGTAATTCAGAGTATAATTTATTTTTTAAAGGAGAAAACTCATGGAAGTTTTTGAAAGTCTCAAAGCCAACCTGGTTGGCAAAAATGCTCGTATCGTTCTCCCTGAAGGGGAAGAGCCACGTATTCTTCAAGCGACAAAACGCTTGGTAAAAGAAACAGAAGTGATTCCTGTTTTGCTTGGAAACCCTGAAAAAATTAAAATTTATCTCGAAATCGAGGGGATCATGGATGGTTATGAAGTGATTGATCCCCAACACTATCCTCAATTCGAAGAAATGGTTGCTGCCTTAGTAGAGCGTCGTAAGGGCAAAATGACTGAAGAAGAAGCGCGCAAAGTTTTGGTTGAAGATGTCAACTACTTTGGTGTGATGCTAGTCTACTTGGGCTTGGTTGACGGTATGGTATCTGGTGCGATTCACTCAACTGCCTCAACAGTTCGCCCAGCCCTTCAAATTATCAAAACTCGTCCAAATGTAACTCGTACTTCAGGTGCCTTCCTCATGGTACGTGGTACGGAACGTTACCTATTTGGTGACTGTGCCATTAACATCAATCCAGATGCAGAAGCCTTGGCTGAAATTGCCATCAACTCAGCAATTACAGCTAAGATGTTTGGCATCGAACCTAAAATTGCTATGCTAAGCTATTCTACTAAAGGTTCAGGATTTGGAGAAAGCGTTGATAAGGTTGTTGAAGCAACTAAAATTGCTCACGACTTGCGCCCTGACCTTGAAATCGATGGTGAGTTGCAATTTGATGCAGCCTTTGTTCCAGAAACTGCAGCTCTGAAAGCTCCTGGAAGTACGGTAGCTGGTCAAGCAAATGTCTTCATCTTCCCAGGTATCGAGGCAGGAAATATCGGTTACAAGATGGCTGAACGTCTTGGTGGTTTTGCAGCTGTAGGACCTGTTTTGCAAGGTTTGAACAAGCCAGTTAACGACCTTTCTCGTGGATGTAATGCAGATGATGTTTACAAGTTGACCCTTATCACAGCAGCCCAAGCAGTTCATCAATAAGATTTAGTCCTCTTTCCTTTGGGAAGAGGCTTTTTATACTCAATGAAAATCAAAGAGCAAACTAGGAAACTAGCCGCAGGCTGTACTTGAGTACGGCAAGGCGACGTTGACGTGGTTTGAATTTGATTTTCGAAGAGTATTAATACTAGGAAAAGGACAGTTAGAACCTTCTGTGTTATACTAGAGATATGTTAGATTTGAAAGAATACGGTATTGTCATGTGGCCGGAGGAGAAGATCATTTCTTTCCGTGAGAAACTTCTCGCCTGGTATGATGAAAACAAAAGAGATTTACCCTGGCGTAGAAGTAAAAATCCTTATCATATCTGGGTCTCTGAAATTATGCTCCAGCAGACTAGGGTGGATACAGTTATTCCATACTATGAACGATTCTTGGACTGGTTTCCAACAGTAGAAAGTTTGGCGAATGCGCCTGAAGAGCGTTTGTTGAAGGCTTGGGAAGGTTTGGGGTATTATTCTCGAGTTCGTAATATGCAGGCTGCAGCCCAGCAGATTATGACAGACTTTGGTGGTCAATTTCCAAACACCTATGAAGGAATTTCCAGTTTAAAAGGGATTGGCCCTTACACAGCAGGAGCCATTTCCAGTATTGCTTTTAACTTGCCTGAGCCAGCTGTAGATGGTAATGTCATGCGAGTTTTGGCGCGTCTATTTGAAGTCAACCACGATATTGGCATTCCAAGCAATCGAAAAATTTTTCAGGCAATGATGGAAATCTTAATTGACCCAGAAAGGCCTGGTGACTTTAATCAAGCCTTGATGGACCTAGGCTCAGATATTGAGGCGCCTGTAAATCCCAGACCAGAAGAAAGCCCAGTTAAGGACTTTAGTGCGGCATATCAGAATGGCACAATGGACCGTTATCCAATCAAGGCTCCCAAGAAAAAGCCAGTTCCCATTTATCTCAAAGCCTTGGTGGTCAAAAATACTCAAGGACAATTTTTACTTGAAAAAAATGAAAGCGAAAAGCTATTGGCAGGTTTTTGGCATTTCCCACTGGTAGAAGTAGATAACTTTTCGCAAGAGGAGCAGTTTGACCTCTTTCATCAGGTTGCGGAAGAAAGTGTGAACTTTGGTCCCAGTCCAGAGGAGAGTTTTCAGCAGGACTATGACCTAGAAGTTGATTGGCTTAATGATTGTTTTGATACAGTCAAGCATGTCTTTAGTCATCGCAAGTGGCATGTTCAAATTGTAGCAGGTCAAGTGACTGACTTTCATAACTTTTCTGATAGGGAAGTTCGCTGGCTTTCACCAGAAGAGTTTAAGAATTACCCACTTGCCAAACCCCAACAAAAAATCTGGCAGGCTTATGCACAAGCCAATTTAGACAGTAGCAAAGATTAGCTATTGTGTTTTCTTGTTATTTTTTTGATATAATAGTAGAGAAAAAGGTGAACAAATGAAAAAAATATTAATTGTAGATGATGAAAAACCAATCTCGGATATTATCAAGTTTAATATGACCAAGGAAGGTTACGAGGTTGTAACTGCTTTTAATGGTCGTGAAGCGCTAGAGCAATATGAAGCAGAGCAACCAGATATTATTATTTTGGATTTGATGCTTCCAGAAATTGATGGTTTAGAAGTTGCTAAGACTATTCGCAAGACTAGTAGTGTACCTATTATCATGCTTTCAGCTAAAGACAGTGAATTTGATAAGGTTATCGGTTTAGAGCTTGGTGCAGATGACTATGTAACCAAACCCTTCTCAAATCGTGAGTTGCAGGCGCGTGTTAAAGCTCTTCTCCGTCGCACGGACTTGGTTTCTGTAGATAATCAAGAGTCAGATGAAAAGAAAACCCAACCCTTGCAAATTGGGGACTTGGAGATTGTGCCAGATGCTTATGTAGCTAAAAAATACGGTGAAGAACTAGACTTAACCCACCGTGAATTTGAACTCTTGTACCACTTGGCTTCTCATATTGGTCAAGTGATTACACGTGAACACTTGCTTGAAACGGTCTGGGGTTATGATTATTTCGGAGATGTTCGAACAGTTGACGTAACTATCAGACGTTTGCGTGAGAAGATTGAAGATACACCAAGTCGTCCTGAGTATATCCTAACACGTCGCGGTGTTGGTTATTATATGAGAAATAATGATTGAATTGATTAGAAAAAATATTCTTACTAGTGATTTTATCTTCATTTTAATTTTATTGGGTTTTATCTTGATTGTTACTTTGCTTTTACTAGAAAATAGGCGAGATAATATTCGGTTGAAGCAAATTAATCAAAAAGTTAAAGACTTGATTGCAGGAGATTATTCTCAGGTATTGGATATGCAGGGAAGCTCTGAAATCACTAATATTACCAATAATCTCAATGATTTATCAGAAGTAATTCGCTTGACCCAAGAAAATCTGGAACAAGAGAGTAAACGATTACACAGTATCCTCTCTTACATGACAGATGGTGTCCTCGCGACCAATCGTCGTGGTAAGATTACTATGATTAATGACATGGCTAAGAAACAGCTAGGTGTTCAGAAAGAAGAGGTTCTCAATAAAAGTATTCTAGAATTGCTTAAGATTGAAGATGAGTATGAACTTCGTGATTTGATTACCCAAGTTCCTGAGCTTATGATTGATTCTCAGGATGCTAATGGTGAATATCTGAGCCTTCGTGTACGTTTTGCCTTGGTTCGTCGTGAGTCTGGCTTCATTTCTGGTCTGGTTGCAGTTTTACACGATACGACGGAGCAGGAGAAGGAAGAACGCGAACGAAGACTCTTTGTTTCCAACGTTAGTCATGAGCTACGGACACCTCTGACTAGCGTAAAATCCTATCTTGAAGCTTTGGATGAGGGGGCCTTGTCAGAACCTGTCGCACCAGATTTTATCAAGGTGTCTCTAGATGAAACCAATCGTATGATGCGAATGGTGACGGATCTCCTCCATCTTTCACGGATTGATAATGCGACCAGTCACCTAGATGTGGAACTGATTAACTTTACTGCCTTTATTACCTTTATCCTCAACCGTTTTGATCAGATGAGGGGACCAGATGAAGATAAGAAATATGAATTGGTCAGAGATTATCCGATTACCTCTGTCTGGATTGAGATAGATACAGACAAGATGACACAGGTGATTGATAATATTCTCAACAATGCCATTAAATATTCTCCAGATGGTGGAAAAATCACAGTGACCATGAAGACAACTGATGATCAGATGATTTTGTCTATCTCAGACCAAGGATTGGGTATTCCTAAGCAAGATTTGCCTCGTATCTTTGACCGTTTCTACCGTGTGGATCGTGCTAGAAGTCGTGCCCAAGGTGGAACAGGTCTGGGACTGTCTATTGCCAAAGAAATTATCAAACAACATAAGGGCTTTATTTGGGCCAAGAGTATATATGGTAAGGGATCAACCTTTACCATTGTGCTCCCTTATGATAAGGATGCAGTGAAGGAAGAAGTATGGGAGGACGAAGTAGAAGACTAGAATGAGTGAAACAGGCTTTAAATACAGTATTTTAGCATCGGGTTCCAGTGGAAATTCCTTTTATCTGGAAACCCCAAAAAAGAAACTTTTAGTGGATGCAGGCTTATCTGGTAAGAAAATCACTAGCCTACTTGCTGAAATAAATCGCAAGCCAGAAGACTTGGATGCCATCTTGATTACCCATGAGCATTCTGACCATATCCATGGAGTCGGTGTGTTGGCTCGCAAGTATGGTATGGATTTGTATGCCAATGAAAAGACCTGGCAAGCTATGGAAAATAGCAAGTATCTTGGCAAGGTAGACTCTTCGCAAAAGCATATTTTTGAAATGGGTAAAACCAAAACCTTTGGAGATATCGACATCGAGAGTTTTGGTGTTAGCCATGATGCAGTCGCACCGCAGTTCTATCGCTTTATGAAAGATGATAAAAGTTTTGTTCTTTTGACAGATACAGGTTATGTCAGTGACCGTATGGCAGGGATTGTCGAAAATGCGGATGGATATCTTATCGAGTCCAACCATGATGTAGAGATTTTGCGAGCAGGTTCTTACGCTTGGCGACTCAAACAACGAATCCTATCGGATCTGGGTCACCTTTCTAACGAAGATGGTGCCGAAGCCATGATTCGGACGCTAGGAAATCGCACTAAGAAAATCTACCTTGGTCACTTGTCTAAGGAAAACAATATCAAGGAGCTGGCTCACATGACCATGGTCAATCAGCTGGCGCAAGCTGATCTGGGAGTCGGAGTAGACTTTAAGGTTTATGATACCTCACCAGATACCGCAACACCTTTGACAGATATATAGAAAGAACGCTGAGAAGGTGTTCTTTTTATATTGACTGAACACCTAAAAAGTAATACAATGGTGTTACCATTAAAAAAGGGAGTGCAAAAGATGACTACTATTACATTAAAAGTTTCTGAAGCTGATAAAACATTTATGAAAGCAATGGCTAAGTTTGAAGGAGTTTCCCTGTCGGAACTTATCCGCACCAAAACTCTTGAAGCTCTAGAAGACGAATACGACGCTCGTGTGGCAGATTTAGCCTATCAAGAGTATTTAGACGACTTGGAAAAAGGAGTTGAACCCATTACTTGGGAAGAAATGATTCATGATTTAGGCTTGGAGGATGAATAATTTGTATAAATTAGTTCCAACAAGACGTTTCATCAAGCAATTGAAAAAATTGGACCGTTATACGCAGAAGCTAATTACAAACTATTTACAAACCAATGTTTTGGAAGACCCAAGACGACACGGAAAGGCTTTGGTTGGTAATCGCGTTGGTCAATGGCGCTATAGGATTGGTAATTATCGAGTTATCGTACAAATTGTAGATGATGAATTAGTCATTGCTACTTTAGAAGTTGGTCATCGGAGAGATATTTATTGAATTAAAGTTGAGTAATAACAGTATAGAAAGTGAGGAGAGTAAAATTTGAAGAAAAAATGGTTTTTTGCAGATTATTATGATACAACAATTATTTTACTTGCTTTAATCTCTGTTATTCTGGTATTACTTGGATTTGCTGAGATGATTGATTTAGACAGTCCTCCATACAGTATTATTGACTTGCTACTTTGGTTTGTGTTTGTGGTAGATTATGGTTGGCGGTTCTTTTCAAGTAAAGCAAAATGGAGGTTTATACTTGAAAATATCTTTGACTTGTTAGCTATCCTTCCTTTAAATGCTATTTTTACAGTATTGCGATTAGGGCGTATCTTCCGCTTAGCAAGGCTGACAAAATTACTGAAACTGACTCGTTTACTTAGAATAATTGGACTTACAGGTAAATTAGAAAGAAAAATTAGTAGATTCTTACGGACAAATGGCCTGATTTATATCTTGTATGTTAATATTTTTATTGTTCTAGTAGGAAGTTCAATTTTATCTGTAGTTGAAGAAAAATCTTTCTCAG
This sequence comes from uncultured Streptococcus sp., assembly GCA_963527705.1. Lineage (GTDB taxonomy): Bacteria > Bacillota > Bacilli > Lactobacillales > Streptococcaceae > Streptococcus. The sequence continues at coordinate 401 of CAURTW010000008.1, read as the reverse complement.
ATAGTCTTTGGTGGGCTCTTGTGACAGTAACCACTGTTGGTTATGGTGATATTGTTCCAGTTTCCCTTTTTGGGAAATGGCTAGCTGTTTTATTAATGTTGGTAGGGATTAGTACAATAGGAATGTTAACAAGTGCCTTGACGAACTTTTTTGTAAAAGATAATCCAGATGAACAGATAAAACTTGATAAACTCCAAGACGAATTATCGGGCCAAAGAATATTAATAGAGAAACAATCTGAGAAAATCGAAGAACTGCATCGGATGATACAAGATTTGCTTGAAAAAACGTAATTTTGACCATTTAAAAACCACTCGATGAGTGGCTTTTTTACAATCCTGCAAATTCTTTGATTTCTTGTGCTGACATTGAAGAGTCGCAACGGACATTGATTTGTCCAT
>CAURTW010000007.1:0-35912 GCA_963527705.1 uncultured Streptococcus sp. | reverse complement strand
GCGCATCAGCTTCAGCAAGTACAAGTGCATCAGCTTCGGCATCAACAAGCGCATCAGCTTCAGCAAGTACAAGTGCGTCAGCTTCAGCATCGACAAGCGCGTCAGCTTCAGCAAGTACAAGTGCGTCAGCTTCAGCATCGACAAGCGCATCAGCTTCAGCAAGTACAAGTGCGTCAGCTTCAGCGTCAACAAGCGCATCAGCTTCAGCATCGACAAGCGCATCAGTCTCAGCAAGCACCAACTCTTCAAATTCAGTAAACCATTCGAACTCACAAGTTGGAAATAGATCTGAATCATCAGGTAAATCACAAAAAGAATTACCAAATACAGGTACTAAGTCATCAACTGGATCTGTGTTACTTGGAGCTTTAGCAGCTGTTACAGGTATTGGATTGGTTGCGAAACGCCGTAAACGTGATGAAGAAGAGTAAGATAACCTATAAATTTAGGGTAAGCTAACTCGCGCACGTAAATAATAGAAACCCTTTGAAAAAGTAGAATTTTCAAGGGGTTTTTACTATTATATAGCTGAAATTTTGACTAAAAAATTGTATAATAAATATAAGGAGAAAATCGCTAGTGGATGATAAAATAACGGTCATTGTACCGGTTTACAATGTGGAAAGCTATCTAAGAAAATGCCTAGATAGTATTATTGCTCAAACATATAAAAATATTGAGATTGTTGTCGTTAATGATGGTTCTACTGATGCTTCAGCTGAGATTTGTAAAGAATTTGTAGAAATAGATCACCGAATTATCTATATAGAACAAGAAAATGCTGGCTTGTCTGCTGCACGAAACACTGGTCTGGAAAATATGTCCGGAGATTTTGTGACTTTTGTAGACTCAGATGATTGGATTGAACAGGATTACCTAGAAACTCTATACAAAAAAATAGTGGAATATCAGGCTGATATAGCAGTTGGGAATTACTATTCTTTCAACGAAAGCGAAGGAATGTTCTACTTCCATATATTGGGAGACTCCTATTATGAGAAGGTATATGATAATGTTTCTATCTTTGAGAACTTGTATGAATCTCAAGAAATGAAGAGTTTTGCTTTGATATCTGCTTGGGGTAAACTTTATAATGCAGGATTGTTTGAGCAATTACGCTTCGACATAGGTAAATTAGGAGAGGATGGTTACCTCAATCAAAAGATTTATTTGTTGGCCGAAAAGATTGTTTATATCCATAAAGGAATCTATTCTTATCGCATCAGAAATAATAGTTTATCTAGGACCTGGACAGAAAAGTGGATGCATGCCTTAGTTGATGCCATGTCTGAACGTATCACTTTATTAGCTAATCTAGGATATCCTTTAGAAAAACATTTAGCTATTTATCGTCAGATGTTAGAAGGAAGTCTTTCTAACGGGAAGGTCAGTGGCTTAGGAGAAACTCCTACCTATAAAGAGTTTGAGGCAAAAAAACATCTACTAGACAAACTTGAAAAAACTAAGAAAACACAAAAGAAAGCCATTGTCCTAGCGGCGAATTATGCCTATGTAGACCAAGTATTGACCACGATTAAATCTATCTGTTTTCACAATCGTTCGCTTCGTTTTTATCTGATTAATAGTGATTTTCCTAATGAATGGATCAAGCAATTAAATAAGCGCTTAGAGAAGTTTGATTCAGAAATTATCAATTGTCGGGTAACTTCTGAGCAAATTTCACGTTATAAAACGGATATTAGTTACACAGTTTTTTTACGCTATTTCATAGCTGATTTCGTGCAAGAAGACAAGGCCCTCTACTTGGACTGTGATTTAGTTGTAACGAAAAATCTGGATGATTTGTTTGCTACAGACTTACAAGATTATCCTTTGGCAGCTATTCGAGATTTCGGGGGCAGAGCCTATTTCGGTCGGGAAATTTTTAATGCAGGTGTTCTCTTAATTAATAATGACCTGTGGAAACAAGAACAGATGACTCAAAGGTTGATTGATTTGACTAATGAATGGCATGATAAGGTGGATCAGGCAGATCAGAGTATCTTGAATATGCTTTTTGAGCATAAATGGCTGGAACTAGACTTTGATTATAATCATATTGTCATTCATAAGCAGTTCACTGATTATCAATTACCTGCAGGTCAGGATTATCCTGGTATTATTCATTATCTTTCTCATAGGAAACCGTGGAAAGATTTGGCGGCTCAAACCTATCGTGATGTTTGGTGGTATTACCATAATCTAGAATGGACAGAATTGGGACAAAATTATCACTTACATCCGCTACAGAAGTCTCATGTCTATCCTATAAAAGAACCGTTTACTTGTCTCATCTATACAGCTTCAGACCATATTGAACAAATTGAAACATTGATTCAATCCTTACCATTCATTCAGTTTAAGATAGCAGCTCGAGTAATGGTCAGTGACTCCCTAGCTCAAATAGTTCGGTATCCGAATGTCACCCTCTATTCAGGAATCCACTATTTAGTTGATTTGGATAGAGAGCTAAAAGAGGACTGTCAAGTTCTTTTGGATATCAATCACGGGGAAAAGACGGAAGAATTTTTAGAATATTTTACAGAAAATGGGAAACCAGTCTTCGCTTTTGAAAATACTAAAACGATAGACATGGGGCAGCTAACGTATCAGACAGATCAAGTCGGAGATATGATTGAAAAACTGAGAGAATGTGCAAGGGGATGGAGCTGAAGATGATTGGTGATGCTTTAATTTTAACTGTTAGTGACCAGATTGAACACTTGCTGTATCTCTTGGACCAGCTCCCACAAGTTTGTTTTCATATTGCAGCTCCCGTTGTATTTTCAGATAGAATGTTAGAATTACAATCAAAGGGAAATGTGCGCTTACATACAGTAACTGATGAAGCTAGTATTTCTTTTTTGATGAGAGTTTGTGATGTGTTACTGGATATCAACCATTATGAAGAAGTAGATCAGGTGGTGGCACGGTTTTCTCAGGCTGGCAAGAGAGTTCTTGCTTTTGATAATACTATGCATGGTCAACAAGGACAAGAATGCTATTCTTCCTCTACTCCTCAAGCAATGGTTGAGGCGATTTTAGATTGTTTGAATCAGCCTCATATCACCGTAAATGACTTGGACCGTATTTATCAGGAAGGCGCATGGAATTCCTTTGAGATAGGATCTTCTGCTAGTCTATGTGTCGCTCAGAAGGTTACTTGCCGTAATTTTGAGAGTTTTCAACTACCTGCTGGAAAGCTTATTCTTTATGAAGGAGTCTTTTTGAATAACTACTGTAGTATAAACTGTATTGACCGCATCGAAATCGGATCTGGAACCATGATTGGAGAAGGTGTCCGTTTTTATGACCATAATCATACTTATACAGCAGAGAGAATTGAAAAGTGGCAGTGGACTACGTCTCCGATTAGAGTTGGTAGAGATTGCTGGATAGGAAGTAATGTCACGATTTTAAAAGGAGTGACGATTGGGGATAATACCATTATCGGAGCAGGTTGCCTCATACGCAATGATATTCCAGCAAACAGTGTGGTTTATAATGATGGGCATCTTTTTGTAAAAAGAAGAGATTAAACGGGAAATAGAAATAAATCAAGGCTAGGTAAGTTAGTATATGGGGAATGAATTAATCAGTATTATAGTTCCAATCTACAATGTTGAGAATTATTTGCGACAATGTTTGGATAGTATTCAGAATCAAACTTATAAGAAGTTTGAATGCATTATGGTTAATGATGGTTCCACGGATAACTCACAACAAATTGCGGAAGAGTATCTAGAAGATAGTCGTTTCAAACTAATCAATCAATCTAATAAAGGTTTAAGTGGAGCTAGAAATACAGGGATTAGTCATATTAGAGAAGAGTCTACTTTTGTAGCTTTTGTAGATAGTGATGATTATATTTATTCTGATTTCTTAGAAACTTTAATAGAACACATTGAAGATGATGTTGATATTATAGAAGGAATGATTGAAAATTTCCATGATGAAATAAAAGTTGATAATGTTTCTCATAATTTTGAGAAAAAAATATTAATAACCAAGGATGACAAATTGGGAGAATTGGCATTAAATGAGCTGAGAGTTAGCGTTTTTCCAAAATTGTTTCGAAAAAGTTTATTAACAGAAGATTTTTTTCCAGAGGGGTGGATATTTGAAGATTTAGCAGTTATTCCCGAGTTGGTAAGTCATTCAGGAAAATGGATTAAATTACCAAAAGTTATCTATGGTTACAGGATTCGTCCAAATTCAATTACTACTAAAGAGTTTTCAGAAGAAAAATTAGATGTATTTAAGATATTCGGAAAGTATGACTTGTTTTTTAAAGATGAGAGTGATGGCACAAAATTATTAGTTGAAAAACTAAAATATTTACATTTGAATTATCATGACATCGAATTTGTACCAGAGAATAATCGGTATAAACAGTTATACAAACAAGAAAAACAAAAACTACTATCTAAAATAGCAGATTATGAAAGTAAAGCCTTAATTAGTATTATTGTACCTATTTACAATGTCGAGAAATATTTGAGACAATGTTTGGATAGTATTCAGAATCAGACCTATCAAAATTTCGAATGTTTGCTAATAAATGATGGATCTCCAGATAAATCAGCAGATATCTGTAAAGAATATGTTGATAAAGATGCTCGTTTCCATTATTTTGAGAAGGAAAACGGAGGTCTCGCATCAGCACGTAATTTGGGGATTAAGTATTCAAAAGGTAAATATATCACGTTTATTGATTCGGATGATTGGGTGGAATCGGACTATTTAGAAGTACTATATTCAAAAATAGTAGAGTATGATACAGATTTTGTGATAGGATCATATAAACAGTTTAGTATGCCTGATAATTGTTATTATATGCATGTTTGGGAACAGGATTATTATGAAAAAATCTGGACTAGTCAGGAATTGCTAACTCAGCTACCAAACCTTGAAAATTATGATAGTTCTTACACAGTTTCTTGGGGTAAACTATTTAAACGTTCTTTATTTGATGAGATATTATTTAATGAGCAACGGAAATTTGGTGAGGATTTTGAGTGTAGCTTTAAATTGTATTTGAGTATGACAAGTTGCTTATATATTCATAAGGCCCTCTATAATTACAGACTGCATTCTGAATCAATGTTGGGGCAAGTTGTGACGGAAAGACAGTTGATGGATGATATTGAAATTCGAATAGGACGACTACCCTATCTCATAGTGAGAGGAATTGATTCGTCTCCATATATTTCAAATTTGAAATCGTTCATTCAATTTAGAATAAATGAAAAGGAAAAAGTAGGTTTAGAAAATTCAAATGCGATACAGATGTATCAAGAAATACTTAGAAATTTATAGGAAATAATATCATTATTTTAAATGAAAATGATAGCTATTGATATGAAATAAAATCATAATCATTATTTAAACTTGCAATAATAGAAATTCTAAAAATCAGATTAAAGAAAAAGAGTTTTCTATTCTTAAAGTGAATTTTTAAAAGATAAGAAATATGAAACTACATTTAACGAATTTATACGGCATGGCTGGTGATAGTACGGTTATTCTAGCCCAAAATGCTGTTCAAAAAATAGCCAGTCAACTGGGATTTAGAGAAGTTGGTATCTATTTTTATAATATTGCTTCAGATAGTCCTTCTGAAATGAATAAACGTCTGGATGGCATTATGGCTAGTATTTCAATTGGAGATATCTTAGTATTTCAGTCTCCAACCTGGAATGGCTTTGAGTTTGATCGAGTCTTGTTTGATAAGTTGAAGGATATGCAGGTGAAAATTATTTGCTTTATCCATGATGTTGTTCCCCTCATGTTTGATAGTAACTATTATCTCATGAAAGACTATATGTACATGTATAATCTATCGGACGTTTTGATTGTTCCATCTGAACAGATGAAAGAATGCTTGATTGAAGAAGGCTTGACAACCAAGAAGATTCTTATTCAAAGGATGTGGGATCATCCTCATGATTTATCCTTATACACTCCGACTTTTAAAAAAGAACTCTTTTTTGCTGGAAGTTTAGAGCGTTTCCCAGACTTGCAAAATTGGTGCCAAGATACGCCTTTAAGAGTATTTTCAAATAAAGGGGAAGCTAGTTCTAGTGCTAGAAATCTCAGCATCGAAGGATGGAAAAAAGATGAGGAATTGTTGCTAGAATTATCAAAGGGTGGATTTGGCCTTGTCTGGGGAACCCATCAAAATGAGGGAGAAAGTAACCAATACTATACCTTGAATATATCTCATAAGGTGAGTACCTACCTGACAGCTGGTATACCAGTCATTGTACCTAGTAGCCTGTCAACCGCTAAATTTATAGTAGATCAAGGCTTGGGCTTTGTGGCGGATAGTCTTGAAGAAGTTCATGAGATAGTTGATGAAATGAATCTACAAGAATATCAAGAAATGACGAATCGGATAAAAACCTTTAGTTATTTGTTAAAAGAGGGTTATTTCACTAAAAAGCTACTGGTAGATGCAATCTATCACTTGGGAATTAATTAAGGAAATGAAATGAACAAAGCAATTGTATTAGCTGGGGATCGCAATTATACTACACAGTTAGAAACAACCATAAAATCTATCCTATACCACAATAGAGATGTTAAGATTTACATTTTAAATCAAGATATCATGCCAGATTGGTTCCGTAAGCCAAGAAAAATAGCTCGCATGTTAGGGAGTGAGATTATTGATGTGAAGTTGCCTGAACAGGCTGTGTTTCAGGATTGGATCAAGCAAGCTCATATTAGCAGTATTGCATATGCTAGATATTTTATCCCAGATTATATCCCAGAAACTAAGGTTTTATATTTAGACAGTGACTTGATTGTGAATACTTCTTTGGAGAAATTATTTTGTATTGATTTAGAGGAAAAATTATTCGCAGCAGTTAGAGATACAGATGGAATTACATTTAATACAGGTGTTCTATTAATTAATAATGAAAAAAGTCGCCAAGAGAAACTAAAAGAACGTCTAATTGAACAGTCTATTGTAACAATTAGGGAAGTTGAAGAAGGGAGTTTTGATAATTTTAACGGTGATCAAACGATTTTCAATCAGGTTTGTTCTAATCAATGGTTAGAGCTGGATAAAGAATTTAACCTTCAAGTTGGCCATGACACAACTGCATTTTATAATAAATGGGAAAATTATTTTAATGAGTTAGTAACCCCTAGTATCATACATTTTGTGTCTTATAGAAAACCTTGGAAAACCTTGATAGCCAATCGTTACCGTGATTTATGGTGGCAATTCCATGATTTGGAGTGGAGTCAGATTTTACAACATCATTTAGGAGAGTTTGAACTGACATTGCCCCTAGATAAGGAATTTTCTTGTTTAACTTTGACAAATTCCCAAGATTTAGAAGGAATAGAAGAGTTAGTTACAGCTCTACCAGATGTGGTATTTCATATCGCGGCTTGGACGGATATGGGTGATAAGCTAAAAAGATTGGCAGTATATGATAATGTGAGATTGCATCCACAGATTGTTCCACCGGTCTTAGATAAGCTGAAAAAGTCAACAAATCTTTATTTGGATATCAATCATGATAGTGCAGACGAGAACTTTTTAAAATCTTTGCAAGAACAAGAAAAAACGCTATTGGCTTTTCAATCGACTCAGCATGGAGATTTAGGACAAATCGTTTTTGAAAATGAGAAAGTTTCCTTTATGATGGATGCGATAAAAGATTTTAAGAAACAAGGGCATCTTACCTGTTTTCGACAACTTCCAAGTTTGACTTGTTTAACGTTTACGGCTTCTCAGGATATTGAACAACTGGATTACTTGGCTGAACACTTACCTAATGTTGTTTTTCAGGTTGCTGCCTGGACAGCTATGGGGCCAAAACTATATGATTTATCTAATCGTTATCCCAATATTCAACTTTATCCAGCAATTTCAATAGATAAGCTAGAAGAGTTGAAGGAAAAGATGGATGTTTATTTAGATATCAACCTACTGACTTCAACAGCTGATATGGTTGCAGAAATGACTCATCTATCTAAACCTATACTAGCCTTTTATAAATCTCAAAATGGTAATAATGGCCAAAGGTTGTATTCAAGTGAACATCCTGAACGAATGTTGGCTGATTTGCAGAAATTGATAAATAAGTCTATGCTAGAAAAACCGCTTGATACAATCCAGGTGAAAGGGATAGATGAAACTTTGGATTATATTATTGAACATAATTCTTCTTTAGTTCGTTTTGGAGATGGGGAAATCAATATGCTTGCAGGGCATTCGATTCCCTACCAGGATTATGATGAAGAGTTGGTTTCAATCATGAGTGATATTATCGGTCAGGAAAGTCGAGAAGAATTAGTAGTGTGCCTTCCTGATGCCTTTACAGATCGTTTTAGGTTTACATCGTGGGCGATTCCATTTTGGAAAGATCACATGGATCATTATATGGATTTTTACAGAGAGTTATGTAGTGATTCATGGTATGGCTCAACCTTTGTATCTCGACCTTATATCGATTTTGAAGACAAGAGTCAAGCTAAATCCCAATTTGAAAAATTGAAAAGTATCTGGAAAAACCGTGACTTACTGATAGTTGAAGGAGCGACCTCTCGATCAGGTGTAGGGAATGATTTGTTCGATGAGGCAAATTCTATCAAGCGAATTATCTGTCCTTCTCATAGTGCCTTTTCTAGAGTTCATGAAATTGAACATGAAATTGAAAAGTATGCTGCTGGTCGCTTGATTTTATGTATGCTTGGCCCTACAGCAAAAGTTTTAGCCTATCATTTAAGTCAAAATGGATACCAAGTATTAGATATTGGTCATATCGATTCAGAATATGAATGGATGAAGATGGGGGCTAAAACAAAGGTTAAATTTTCACATAAACATACAGCAGAGTATAATTTTGATCAAGATATTGAATTCATTGAGGACGAAATCTATAATAGTCAGATTGTCGCAAAGATATTAGATTAACTAAAAAGTATGATAAATGAGTTCACAATTTTTAGTGAACATTTTTAGACAAATAAAGAAATTAATGAGGGTAACTCTCTAAAAGAATCTATTATGAACAGGAATTTAACGGAAATTTTTCAAGATTTACATAGAGACTGCCCGATAACTATATTGCTAGATAAATAAAGATTTATTCTATAATTTTAAGATGGTAGGTGAAATGTATGGAATCTTTGATTAGTGTTATTATTCCAGTTTATAATACTGAAAGTTATATTGGAATTTGCTTGGAAAGTCTTGTTAAACAGACTTATACAAATTTTGAAGTGCTTATGATTGATGATGGTTCTACAGATAATTCAGGAAGAATTTGTCAGGAATATATAGAGAGTGACTCCCGTTTTCATTACTATAGGAAAGAAAATGGCGGAGTTTCCTCTGCTCGTAATTTGGGGATTGAATACTCCAGAGGTGATTATTTAACGTTTGTTGATTCAGATGACTGGGTTGAGGAAGATTATTTAGAAGTTCTATATTCTGCTCTAGTATCCGAATCTGCGTCAGTCTCAATTTCAACATATAAAAGATTTTCTATGGAAGATAATACTTGGTATTTTCATTCTTTTCAACGAGGTTACGATAAACGAGTCTTTCATCATCTAGAACTAATCAACGAATTAATTGATTTGGATTCTTTCGATCATTCATATCGTTTTGTAAGTGGAAAGTTAGTAAGAAAAGATGTTGTGGGGGATATTCGTTTTAATTCTCTAACTAGTTTAGGTGAAGATATGGAATTTTGGTTTAAAATCTATCTAATCTCACCTAAATCTGTCTATATCAATAGAGATAGTTATGTTTATAGAATAGGTGAAGGCTCGACGAGACATTTTAGTTTACTCAAGATCAGGTGTGATTTACAGCAACGTGAAAATTTTATAGCTCTTCTTGCTGCTCGAAATATAGATGTTGGTCGATACGTAGACAATTTTGTATCCCTGTTAAAATTTCGAAAAAAAGAACTTGAAGATAAAAATCTATCATCAACAGATACGATGAAATGGATTAAGGAAACATTATGTTTACTTGATAAGTAAGTGAATAAAGTGATTTTGATTTTATGTAAAGATGATAAAAAAATCTATTTGCTTTAATTTATGTAGGATAAAAATAGTGTTAGTTAGAATAAATGATAAGGATTTAAAATGGGAAATACCAAACGTGCAGTAGTATTTGCAGGTGATTACGCTTATATTCGACAAATCGAAACAGCTATGAAATCAATCTGTAGACACAATAGTCACTTAAAAATTTATGTACTAAACAAGGACATTCCTCAAGAATGGTTCAGTAGATTAAGAATGTATATTCAAGAGATGGGAGGAGACTTGATTGATTGCAAGCTTATTGGGCAACAGTTCCAAATGAACTGGTCTAATAAATTACCTCATATCAATCATATGACCTTTGCACGCTATTTTATTCCAGATTTTGTAACAGAAGATAAAGTTCTCTATCTAGATAGTGATTTGGTTGTGACTGGAGATTTGACCGATTTGTTTGAATTAGATTTAGGTGAAAATTATCTGGCAGCAGCACGTTCTTGTTTTAGTGCTGGAATTGGTTTTAATGCCGGAGTATTATTAATAAATAATAAAAAATGGCAAGCTGAAAATGTTAGACAAAAGTTAATTGATTTAACAGAAAAAGAACATGAAAATGTGGCAGAAGGTGACCAGTCAATTTTGAACATTCTTTTTCATGACTCATATATTGAAATAAACGAAAAGTTTAATTACCAAATAGGATTTGATCGAGGTGCGGCAGAACAAGGGCATGCTTGGATCTTGGAAAAATCAATTAATCCGCTCCCTAAAATCTTACATTATATTTCTCAAGATAAGCCGTGGAATCAATTTTCTGTAGGTCGCTTGCGAGAAAATTGGTGGAATTATTCTTTTATGGAATGGAGTTATATTGTATCTACTTGGAAAGAGAAGGGTGACTTTTATTCCGCACAAATATATAAACCAAAATTAACTTGTATGAATTTGACAAATTCTTGGTGTGTAGAAAAAATGGATTATCTAGTTAAACAATTACCAGAAGTACATTTTTATATTTGTGCCCATACTTTTATGGCAGATGAATTAAAGAGATTAGCAACATTTAATAATGTTACCCTCTATCCTAATGATTTTCCTTTGTTAATAGAAAAACGTTTAAAAGAGGTTGATATTTACTTAGATTTGAATCATGATCAGAAATTAATGTATATTTATGATTTAGTAAAGAAATTTGAAAAGCCGATGCTAACTTTCGATAATACACGTTGCTTGACTATACCTGAAGAATCATATGCTGGTATTTGTCATCATGATAGACCTGATGAAATGGTTTCGGCTATAAAGTTGCTTGAGCCAGATTTTTAATAGTTGTTTGAGAGGCTAAAAGTTGAACAGTCTGAAATTTATTGAGTATGTATTACGAAGATTTCTTAACTTATATTTATCATAAAAATACTTTGATTATTTTTGTAAATATTAAAATTGCTTGAATTATTCAATAACTAATTTATAAAATTAAGATAGATTAAAATTTTGAATTTTTGATGATGTTGTGTTTGAGAAGTAGTAATATTTTCAAGTTATTGTTTTGATTTTTAGGGCTTTATATAATGATTGAATCATTTTAAATTTAGGAACCATGTTAATGTTATGGATAGAGTGAATAAGGGGTTAATAGTTTATGAAGAAAGCAATCGTACTTGGGGCAGATAATGGTTATATGGATAAGGTGGAAACTACCATCAAGTCTGTTTGTGCTCACAATCATAATATAAAATTTTACATATTTAACGATGATTTGCCCTCTGACTGGTTTCGAATTATGAATTTCAGATTGAAAGCGAATCATTCTGAAATTGTAAATGTAAAAATTTCTGACCATACTCTTAAAAATTACCGGTTAGCAATTAGTTATCTTTCCTACGCAGCCTTTTTTCGCTATTTCATAGGCGAATTTGTAGAAGAAGATCGAGCGATTTACCTTGATTCAGATATAATCGTAACATCTTGCTTGGATGAATTGTTTAACATCGATTTGGAAGATTATTGGTTAGCCGGAGTTGCTGATTACTTTGATGGAGATTATACGGGTGGATTTAACTCGGGAATGATGGTTATTCCTGTTAAAAAGTGGAAGGAAAGTGATATAGCCAATCAACTCTTACAATTAACAGAACAATACCATCAAACAGTATTTGGAGATCAGGGGATTTTAAATATCTTATTTAAGGAAAAGTGGAAAAAAGTGGGGCGCCTTTATAATTTTATGGTTGGTATGGATACGCTGGCTCAAGTTGTGAATGATGAGTCTTGGTATCAATCATCTTTACCAGATGGTGTTTTACCAAAAGTTATTCATTATACGGGCGATAAACCTTGGTATCACTTATCAAAGAATCGTTATAGATCTATATGGTGGTTTTATTATAGTGTGGAGTGGTCAGATATTCTTCTGAGAAAAAATCCTATAAAAGGTCAATTATTGAGCGATTTTAATACTCTTATTGACCCTCCTCTTTTTCATACTGCGATATTTACAGATTCATGTGAATTGGAGCAGATTGAAAGGTTATTAATAGAGTTTCCTCAGGTACATTTTTCGATTTTAGCACACACTTCATTTGCTTCGTCTGTTATTGACTTACAACAATTTTCAAATGTATCTGTATATCCAGGATTCATTCCTTTTACATTTGATGAAGTGTTAAAAAATCTTGATTTTTATTTAGATATTAACCATGGAAATCAAATAGCTGATATTATTAGTAAAGTTCGTGCATTGGGCAAACCAATCTATTCCTTTGATGTTACTAATCATGATGATACAGGTTATAATAAAGTTTATGAGGTTTCTGATGTTATGCAAATGATTAAAGATATAAAAATGTATCTTGGAACAATAAAATAGGGATAAAAGAGATGAATAAAATAATAGCGATGGGGGCCGATAATGGCTATATGAATAAGGTAGAGACAACCATTAAATCAATAGCAGCTTTTAACGATCATTTTAAAATCTATGTATTTAATGATGATTTGCCATCAGAATGGTTTCGTGTTATGAATAGGCGTTTAGCCCCACTTGATTCGATGGTAGTTAATGTAAAAATTTCAGATAACAATTTGCGAAAATACAATCTCCCAACACCTCATTTATCATATGCTGCTTATTTTCGTTTTTTTATTCCAGATATGATAACTGAGGATAAAGTATTATATTTGGATTCTGATATAATAATCAATGATGATTTAACGAATCTTTTTGAAATTGATTTAGGGAATAGTCCAGTAGCTGCAGTCAGAGATGAATTGCAAGAAACAAATTTTAATTCGGGGGTATTGCTTATTAATAATTCTTATTGGAGAGCTCACTCAATCTCAAGGCAACTTTTTAGTGTGGCTGATCAATATCATGAAGTTGAGTTTGGAGATCAAGGAATCTTAAATCGTTTTTTTGTAGGGCAATGGAAAGAACTGGATTCCAAATATAATTTTATGGTAGGTATGGATACCATTGCTGAGCGATTTCAAAAAAACGAATGGTATGAAAAAGCAAATAAATATGAGTCTCTGATTTCCATTATTCATTACACAGATAGTAAACCTTGGTCATCAGTGTATAATAATCGTTTAGGAGATAGATGGTGGTTTTATTATAGTATGGAGTGGTCAGATATTATTCTACGAAAAGAGATTATCAAGCATGGTTTAGAAGTAGTTACAGAAAAAGAAAAGTATCACACTGCAATTTTTACGAATGCTTGTGAGATGGAACATCTGGAGTATTTAATAAAAGCACTACCAGAGGTTCATTTTCATATTCTAGCGCATACTAATTTCGCCTCTCAAGTAGTTGATTTACAACGTTATTTAAATGTATCAATCTATCCTCAGTTTAATCGTTATAATTTTGAAAACATACTAAATAGAATAGATTTCTATTTAGATATTAATCATTACAATGAAATTATGAATATTATTCAAGAGATTCATAGACTCGGTAAACCGATTTTTTCATTTGATAATACAAGCAAAGATCAGACAGGTAAAAGTTTTATTTTTTCTTCGCTTGCTCCTGAAACTATGGTAGAAGAAATCATTACTTATCTTAATTCTTTGCATAAATAATTTAGCCAGCTATTGTAAATATTTAATAAATAATTTATAAGATGCAGTATTTAGCAACTAGTAATGAGAGGTGTGAAATGACTAGAAAATCTATTGTATTAGCGGTAGATAATGCCCTATCTTATTTCTTTAGAGACGACTATAAAGTCTGTTTTGTATCACAATAGGGATGTTGATTTTTATATTCTTAATAGTGATATAGCTCCTGAATGGTTCAAATTATTGGGGAGAAAAATGGAAGTTGTAAATTCAACAATCCATAATGTACACATTGATAGAGAACTTTTTGAAGACTATAAAACAGGGCCACATTTAAACTAAGCTTCTTACTTTAGATTTTTTGCGACAGAAGTGGTTGAATCTGACAGAGTATTGTATTTGGATTCTGATATCATCGTAACTGGGGAATTAACTTCGCTATTTCTGATAGATTTAAAAGGACATTCTATTGGAGCTGTTGATGATGTCTATGCCTATGAAGGACGAAAATCTGGATTTAATTCTGGAGTTTTGTTAATGGATGTTGCAAAGTGGAAAGAACATTCTATAGTTAATAGTTTATTGGAATTAGCAGCTGGGCAGAATCAAGCTGTTCATCTTGGGGATCAGAGTATATTGAACATTTACTTTGAAAATCAATGGCTACCATTAGAAGAAAATTATAACTATATGGTTGGTGTTGATATTTATCGTTTAGATCAGGAGTGTGAACGTTTGGATGACAATCCACCTACAATTGTTCACTATGCTAGTCATGATAAGCCATGGAATACATACAGTATATCTAGATTACGTGAATTATGGTGGGTGTATAGAGACCTAGATTGGACTGAGATTGCTTTTAAATATTCTAACCTTGATTATTTTGTACGATCAAAGCAATCTGAGAAGAATGCTTTTGTTGCAACATGGGTATTAGAAGTAGAGCATTTAGAGTTCTTAATTCGTGAGTTACCTGATTGGCATTTTCATATTGCTGCTCCAGTGTATTGTGCATCTGCTTTAACTAATCTTTCTATGTATAAAAATGTAACTATTTATCAAAATATTATTCATAAAAGGATAGAATGGCTATTAGATGATGCAACTATCTATCTAGATATTAACCATGGGGCTGAGGTCTTCGATGTTTTGTCTAAAGCTAGAGAGAGAGGAAGAAAAATCTTTACTTTTGAAAATACTAGAAAGTCATCTGATGATAGTATGTATGATGGTATTTTTTCTATAGATAGACCTGAAGAAATGGCTAGAATCTTAAGGAAATTAGAAGTCTGATCTTTACCATTTAGTGTAAGAAGAATATATAATAAAAGTGAGATTTGACCCCAAAGCAAATAAAGGAGTATTTTGTGACTAAGATTTATTCGTCTATAGCAGTAAAAAAAGGATTATTTACCTTATTTCTACTGTTTATCTATGTATTGGGAAGTCGTATTACTCTCCCTTTTGTTGATTTGAATTCCAAAGATTTCTTAGGTGGTTCAACAGCCTACCTAGCTTTTTCAGCAGCCCTTACAGGTGGAAACCTAAGAAGTTTATCTATTTTTTCTATAGGATTATCACCTTGGATGTCTGCAATAATCTTGTGGCAGATGTTTTCTTATTCTAAAAAATTGGGGCTAAGTTCTACAGCGATTGAAATTCAAGATCGCCGAAAAATGTATCTGACCTTGCTGATAGCTGTTATTCAATCCTTGGCGGTTAGCTTGAGCTTACCAGTACAATCCCCCTACTCGGCAATTTTGGTTGTTCTAATGAATACCTTGTTGCTGATAGCAGGAACAATTTTTCTGGTTTGGTTGTCAGATTTAAATGCTAGTATGGGTATTGGTGGTTCTATTGTAATCCTCCTATCCAGCATTGTTTTAAATATCCCTCAGGATGTTATTGAAACTTTTAAACTGGTTCATATCCCTACAGGGATTGTTGTCTTGCTTGTTTTTATGACCATTATATTTTCTTACTTGCTTGCCATTATGTATCGAGCTCGCTATTTGGTTCCTGTTAATAAAATTGGCTTACACAATCGTTTTAAACGCTATTCTTATCTCGAAATCATGTTGAATCCTGCAGGTGGGATGCCTTATATGTATGTGATGAGTTTTCTTAGTGTACCAGCTTATCTGTTCATCTTGTTGGGATTTATTTTCCCTAATCATTCAGGGCTAGCGGCTTTATCAAAGGAATTTATGGTTGGGAAGCCTTTGTGGGTCTATGTTTATATTTCGGTCTTATTTTTATTTAGTATCATTTTTGCATTTGTTACTATGAATGGAGAAGAGATTGCAGACCGCATGAAAAAATCTGGCGAATACATCTATGGAATTTATCCAGGTGAGGACACTAGTCGATTTATTAATCGATTGGTCTTTCGTTTCTCAGTCATAGGTGGTCTCTTTAATGTGATCATGGCAGGTGGTCCCATGCTTTTTGTTTTGTTTGATGAAAGGTTATTAAGATTGGCAATGATTCCAGGCTTGTTTATGATGTTTGGGGGCATGATTTTTACGATTGGAGACGAGGTCAAGGCTTTAAGGTTAAATGAAACCTATAAACCCTTAATTTAGGAGAATTTTATGTATTATTTTATTCCAGCTTGGTATGGTTCAGAAAGAACATGGCATGCAACTATCACTCCATGGTATTTTTCTCATTTTCGTTTTGAATTTGATGATACCTTTCATCAGATTCGCCTCCTTCAAAGACAAGATATAGATTCTCGTCTATTAGTATTAGCTTACCAGCCTCATCTACGTTATTTTTTACATAGACATGGGGTGTTAGAAACGGACACTTATTCCGTTTTTGATGTTATGCAAGATTTTCATAATCTCCATACCCAAGTTTTAACCATTAGAGATATTGAGTGGGATAATGACTGTGAATTTATTTATAGTCCCTTTACGATTATCGTTCAAAAAAATGGGAAGAAATTTGCTAAGGTTGAACACGGGGTTGAAGGCTTCATCAGTGATATACAGTATTTTGAACCGAATGATCAAATACATATGCACTATATCATGGATGATCGTGGATTTGTATCGAGTGTTATCTTTTTTGAAGATGGGCAAGCAGCCTATCAAGAATATCTGAATCCCAAGGGAGTGTGGCAATTTAGAGAGCATTTAAAAGAAGGCGGACGGGTAGAAGTCAATCCAATTTTTGGTTACCGCTTTAAAGCGCTTATCTATCAAAATATGGGAGACTTGGTGGCAGAATTTTTTGAGAATTATCTGCAAAATCATGTGAGGGATCAGGATATTTTTATGCTTCCTTCTCATTCTCATCATGACCAGCTGGTCTTAGACCGATTACCTAGAGAAAATCCGAAACTGTTGAGTCTTTTTATTGGGCGTAATCCTCAAGATACCTTTAGAGATTTAGATTTAACTTTTGAAAAATCGGATTTGATTTTGGTGGATAGAGAGGATAGTTTACGATTGTTGCAGGAGTTGTATCCTGAACGAATGCATCAATTTTATCATTTATCATCTTTTGATACCCGATTACGATTGGGGAGAAGCCAAACTAAGAAAGAATCCATCATTTACTATCAACTGAATTTTGAACAGGGAATTAACAGCCAAGCTCTGCTTCAAGTCTTGTCCTTTGTCGCTGAAAATAAAGATACTGAGGTGATTTTTGGAGCCTTTGGTGCTAGTCAGGAGCAAATGAATGAGATTGAAGGAATTGTTGAGTCTTTAATCCAAGAAAACATTCAATCCGAAAGTCTGGGGAAGGCGATGGATTATGGTGATGCAGAAAATCCTCTGGAAGAAAATCAACACCAGGACTTACGCTTGCAGTTTGTCAACTTAAATGATGAGTTAGATTTGATAAAAACCCTAGAATTTGTCCGTTTGATCGTGGATTTAAATAGTCATCCTCATCTCTACACACAGATAGCTGGGATTAGTGCAGGAATTCCTCAAATCAACCTAGTTGAAACTGTCTATGTTGAACATTTAAAAAATGGTTATTTGTTAGCAGATGTGACAGAATTTTCTAAGGCTGCACATTATTACACAGATAGGTTGAAGGAGTGGAATGAGTCCTTGATTTATTCAATTGATAAGATTAAGGAGCACACTGGACAACGATTTATTGAAAAGTTAAAAAAATGGATAGAGGAGGTTAAAAATGTCAAAGGGACTTAATATTTTACAGATAGGACTTACCAATTGGGGAAATCACTATGACATACCTGAAAATATGAGTTGGTATCATTTTTACCCCAACTCATCAGTAACCTTTCGTGAAATAATAGAAAAAGAGGATATTAGCCGTTTTCATGCAGTTTTAATTGAAGAGGGTCAGTATGCTAAAGACTTATTTTCCTTTGTAAAATATTTTGAACCTTATACTTTATTTTATAACCAGAATCTACAAATAAATGATAGAGAGGTTGTGGATTTTCTAAAAAAACGATGTGCACAAGCAATTGATTTTTCAAGTCCCCAACAATTAATCAATGATTTGAGTAAATCTCTTTTTGGCGGTGGGTATGGTGATAAACTCTTTCCCTCGACGATACAAGTGAATTCAAACTTTACAGGAGCTATTTCTTATCAAGGATTGGATTATGTTAGTTTGGAAGGTGGATTTGGACAAGATTTTACCCAACTTGCCTATTGGGCTTATAATATAGTGGTTCAAAAAACACTCCCTATTGAGTTGTGGCTTGAATATGAAAAGCAAGGAAATTGTGACTTTCGTTTGGTTATTCGTAAAATATGGAGTGGCTCTGTTGATGATTTCTTTGAAGAGACAATAGTGTCTGAAAAAGACTTGGAGCAAGCACTTTTTATGGATAGTCGAGATGGAGATTACTTTCTCTCGATATCCGTTGAAGCAAGAGGTCATGGAACTATCAAACTAGGTAATCTTCACCAACGTTGGAGTCGAAAACAATTTGGTAAGTTTGTTCTTGGTGGAAATATCCTACATGATTCCAAGCGTGATGAAATAAACTATTTCTTCCATCCAGGTGATTTTAAACCGCCTTTAGCTATCTATTTTGCAGGTTATCGACCTGCAGAAGGATTCGAGGGTTACTTTATGATGAAAACTCTAGGATGTCCCTTCGTTTTATTTTCTGATCCACGTTTAGAGGGGGGAGCTTTTTATCTAGGAACTGATGAGCTAGAGGGAAAGGTCAAAGAGACGATTGCTCATTATCTTGATTATTTAGGCTTTGATCGCAAGGATTTGATTTTATCAGGCCTTTCTATGGGAACGTTTCCGGCTCTCTATTATGGTGCTTCTTTTGAACCTCATGCTATTATAGTTGGTAAGCCCTTGGCAAACTTAGGAACCATAGCTAGCCGCGGACGTTTAGCAAGTCCTAGAGTTTTTCCTACGAGTTTTGATGTTTTAAAACATCAAACTGGAGGAGTAAGCCTAAATCACATGTTGGAGTTAGACCAGCGTTTTTGGAAAGTATTTAAACAAGCAAATTTTTCAAAGACAACCTTTGGTTTGTCCTACATGAAGGATGAAGATATGGATCCTCAGGCTTATGAGAATCTAGTTACTTATTTATGTAATACAGGTGCCAAGATTTTATCTAAAGGAACTGCTGGACGACACAATGATGATACAGATACCAATATTGCTTGGTTTCTTCACTTTTATCGAATGGTACTAGCAAGTGGTTTTGGAAGGGAGAAAGAATGATTATCACACAGAGACAGTCTATTCATTGGGGAGAAGTTGGTGGGACTTATATGTACGGATCAACTGTATCTTATTACCCTGACAAAAGTATTCGGCTCTATAATCCTCTATTGCCATCTGGAGAGATTCTCAAGACTTGGCTTTCTAGTGTCAATTACCAGGCTGCACGGACTCAGCCCCAGCTTCCCTTACTAAAAAGAAATCAGGAGTATCAACTATCACTGGTTTTTGATTGTCAGCCTGAAAATGGGGTTTATACCAAGATAACTTTTTTTGACCGCTATGGTGATATTTTAGAAGAAAAGGTAGAAAAAGTGAAAGATTTTATATTTACTTATCCAGAAGATAGTTATACTTATCAAGTTTCTCTTTTAAGTGCTGGTTTTGAATCCTTAACTTTTTATCATTTTTCTATCAAGGAGATCAGAAGTGTTTAGACGTTTAGGTCAAGATTTCCAGCTTAGGAAAGTGAAAAAGATTTTAAAGAGGATCAATACCTTAAAAGGCAAGATGTCCTCTCTTTCGGATCAAGAATTGGTCGCTAAAACAGTGGAGTTTCGTCAGCGTCTTTCCAAGGGAGAAAGGCTAGATGACCTTTTAGTAGAAGCTTTTGCTGTGGTGCGTGAAGCGGACAAACGGATTTTAGGGATGTTCCCCTATGATGTTCAGGTCATGGGAGCTATTGTCATGCACTATGGAAATGTTGCTGAGATGAACACGGGGGAAGGGAAAACCCTAACAGCTACCATGCCGGTCTATTTGAACGCTCTTTCGGGAGAAGGAGTGATGGTCGTTACGCCAAATGAGTATTTAGCAAAGCGGGATGCAGAGGAAATGGGCCAAGTTTATCGTTTCCTAGGATTGACCATTGGGGTACCATTTGTGGAAGATCCAAAGAAGGAAATGAAAGCTGAAGAAAAGAAACGTATCTATGCTTCGGATATCATCTATACAACCAATAGTAATTTAGGTTTTGATTACCTAAATGATAATCTAGCTTCGAATGAAGAAGGTAAGTTTTTGCGACCTTTTAACTATGTCATTATTGATGAAATTGATGATATCTTGCTGGATAGTGCACAAACTCCTTTGATTATTGCGGGTTCTCCTCGTGTTCAGTCAAATTACTATGCAATCATTGATACACTGGTGACAACGCTGGTCGAAGGAGAGGATTATATTTTCAAAGAGGAGAAGGAAGAGGTCTGGTTTACTACTAAGGGTGCTAAGTCTGCTGAAAGTTTCCTAGGGATTGATAATTTATATAAGGAAGAACATGCTTCCTTTGCTCGTCATTTAGTTTATGCGATTCGAGCCCATAAACTCTTTACCAAAGATAAGGACTATATCATTCGTGGGAATGAAATGGTACTGGTGGATAAGGGAACAGGCCGTCTAATGGAAATGACCAAACTGCAGGGAGGACTTCATCAGGCCATTGAAGCAAAGGAACACGTGAAGTTGTCTCCTGAAACGAGAGCTATGGCTTCCATTACCTATCAAAGTCTCTTTAAGATGTTTAAAAAAGTATCTGGAATGACGGGGACAGGAAAGGTAGCAGAAAAAGAATTTCTTGAGACTTATAATATGGCTGTTATTCGGATTCCAACCAATCGTCCTAGACAACGGATTGATTATCCCGATAATCTCTATGTGACTTTACCAGAGAAAGTGTATGCATCTTTGGAATACATCAAAGAGTATCATGCTAAGGGGAATCCCTTACTCGTTTTTGTTGGTTCAGTGGAGATGTCTCAACTTTATTCGTCGCTCTTGCTCAGAGAGGGAATTGCCCACAATGTTCTCAATGCTAATAATGCTGCACGTGAGGCCCAAATTATCGCGGAATCAGGTCAGATGGGGGCCGTAACAGTGGCTACCTCTATGGCAGGACGTGGTACGGATATTAAACTCGGTAAGGGAGTTGCAGAGCTTGGTGGCTTGATTGTCATTGGAACAGAGCGGATGGAGAGTCAGCGGATTGACCTTCAAATCCGTGGACGTTCTGGCCGTCAGGGAGATCCTGGTATGAGTAAGTTTTTTGTATCACTGGAAGATGATGTTATTAAGAAATTTGGTCCATCTTGGGTTCACAAGAAGTATAAAGATTACCAAGTTCAAGATATGATGCAACCAGAAATTCTCAAAGGTCGTAAGTATCGGAAATTAGTTGAAAAAGCTCAACAAGCAAGTGATAGTGCTGGACGTTCGGCACGTCGTCAGACCTTAGAGTATGCTGAGAGCATGAATATCCAACGTGATATGGTTTACAAGGAACGCAATCGTCTAATAGATGGTTCTCGTGACTTAGAAGATGTAGTTGTGGATATCATTGAGAGATATACAGAAGAGGTGGCGGCTGAACACTATGCCAGTCGTGAATTACTGTTTCACTTTATTGTTACCAATATCAGTTTCCATGTAAAGGAAATTCCAGATAATCTAGACTTAGCTAATCAGAAACAAGTCCGCTCTTTTATTCGACAAGTTGTGAATAGAGAACTCTCTGAAAAGAAGGAATTACTGGAGAAACACGACTTGTATGAACAGTATTTACGACTCTCTCTACTGAAGGCTATCGATGATAACTGGGTGGAGCAAGTAGACTATTTACAACAATTATCTATGGCTATCGGTGGCCAATCTGCTGCACAGAAAAACCCAATTGTAG
The DNA here is from genome assembly GCA_963527705.1 of uncultured Streptococcus sp. Classification (GTDB taxonomy): domain Bacteria; phylum Bacillota; class Bacilli; order Lactobacillales; family Streptococcaceae; genus Streptococcus. Next base: position 13,450 of record CAURTW010000007.1, on the reverse strand, counting down.
AATATTATCAAGAAGCCTATGCAGGCTTTGAAACGATGAAAGAGCAAATTCGTGCTGATATGGTACGGAATCTCCTGATGGGGCTGGTTGAGGTCACTCCAAAAGGTGAAATCGTGACTCATTTTCCATAAGAGGAGAAAATATGACAATTTACAATATAAATTTAGGACTTGGCTGGGCTAGTAGTGGTGTTGAATACGCCCAAGCCTACCGTGCTGGTGTTTTTCGGAAATTAAATCTGTCCTCTAAATTTATCTTTACAGATATGATTTTAGCTGATAATATTCAGCATCTGACAGCCAATATTGGTTTTGATGATGAGCAAGTGATCTGGCTTTATAATCACTTTACAGATATCAAGATTGCACCAACTAGTGTAACAGTGGCTGATGTCTTGGCTACTGTTGACGGTGTTGAAAGTCGTAGAGAAAAGAATGGCAAGGTTTTGCGTGTCTTCTTTTCTGACCAAGATAAGTTTGTCACCTGTTATTTGGTTGATGAGAACAAGGACTTGGTCCAGCATGCAGAGTATGTTTTTAAGGGGAACCTGATTCGGAAAGATTACTTCTCTTATACTCGTTATTGTAGCGAATACTTTGCTCCCAAGGACAATGTTGCAGTGCTATATCAACGGACATTCTACAATGAAGACGGAACTCCGGTCTATGATATCTTGATGAATCAAGGTAAGGAAGAGGTTTACCGTTTCAAGGATAAGATTTTCTATGGGAAGCCAGCTTTCATGCGTGCTTTTATGAAATCCTTGAATTTGAACAAGTCTGATTTGGTCATTCTTGATAGAGAGACAGGCATTGGACAGGTTGTTTTTGAGGAAGCACAAGCGGCTCATCTGGCGGTAGTTGTCCACGCGGAGCATTATAGTGAAAATGCTACAAACGAGGACTATATCCTTTGGAATAACTACTATGATTACCAGTTTACCAATGCAGATAAGGTTGACTTCTTTATCGTGTCTACTGATAGACAAAAGGAAGTTCTACAAGAGCAATTTGCCAAATACACCCAGCACCAACCAAAGGTTGTTACCATTCCTGTAGGAAGTATTAATTCCTTGACGGAGTCAAGTCAGGGACGTAAGCCCTTTTCTTTAATTACCGCTTCGCGTCTGGCCAAAGAAAAACATATCGACTGGTTGGTCAAGGCGGTCATTGAGGCTCGTAAGGAAATACCTGAACTAACCTTTGATATTTATGGTAGTGGTGGAGAAGATTCTCTGCTCAGAGAAATTATTGCAAATCATCAGGCTGAGGACTATATCCAGCTCAAGGGACATGCGGAACTTTCGCAGATTTATAACCAGTATGAGGTCTACTTGACTGCTTCAACCAGTGAAGGTTTTGGATTAACTCTGATGGAAGCGATTGGTTCGGGTCTCCCTCTCATCGGTTTTGATGTGCCTTATGGTAATCAGACTTTTATAGAGGATGGGCAAAATGGTTATCTGATTCCAAGTTCATCTGACCATGTGGAGGACCAAATCAGGCAAGCTTTTGCAGCTAAGATTTGCCAACTGTATCAAGAAAATCGTTTGGAAGCTATGCGTGCCCATTCTTATCAAATTGCAGAAGGCTTCTTAACCGAAGAAATTTTAGAAAAGTGGAAGAGAACAGTAGAGGAGGTGCTCCATGATTGAACTTTATGATCGTTATAATCAGGAAAGTCGAGATTTACATGAAAGTCTAGTAGCTACTGGTCTTTCTCAACTTGGAGTAGTCATCGATGCAGACGGTTTTCTGCCTGATGGTCTAGTATCTCCTTTTACTTATTATCTAGGATATGAAAAGGGAAAATCTCTTTATTTTAATCAAGTTCCCGTTCCAGATTTTTGGGAAATTTTAGGAGATAATCAGTCTGCTCGTATTGAGGATATGACACAGGAGAGGGCTATCATTCATTATGCTGATGGAATGCAGACTCGCTTGGTTAAACAGGTAGATTGGAAAGACTTGGAAGGAAGAGTACGCCAGATTGATCACTATAATCGCTTCGGAGCTTGCTTTGCTACAACGACCTATAGCGCAGATAGCGAGCCAATCATGACGGTTTACCAAGATGTCAATGGCCAGGAGGTTTTACTTGAAAACCACGTAACGGGTGATATCTTATTGACCTTACCTGGTCATTCCATGCGTTACTTTACCAATCGAGTAGAATTTATCACCTTCTTTTTGCAAGATTTGGAGCTAGATAAGCATCAGATTGTCTTTAATACTTTAGCGACTCCTTTTTTGGTTTCCTTCTATCATCCAGATCAATCTGGCTCAGATGTTTTGGTTTGGCAGGAACCTCTCTATGATGCCATTCCGGGCAATATGCAGTTGATTTTGGAAAATGATGATGTGCGTACTAAGAAAATCATCATTCCAAACAAGGCGACTTATGAGCGCGCTTTAGAGTTGACTGACGAGAAATACCATGATCAGTTTGTGCACTTGGGTTACCATTACCAGTTTAAACGCGATAATTTCCTAAGACGAGATGCCTTAATCTTGACTAATTCCGATCAGATTGAGCAAGTAGAAGCAATCGTAGAAGCCTTGCCTGATGTTACCTTCCGTATCGCAGCGGTGACAGAGATGTCTTCTAAGCTCTTAGATATGCTTCGCTATCCTAATGTGGTACTTTATCAGAACGCTAGTCCACAGAAGATTCAGGAGTTGTATCAACTGTCGGATATTTATTTGGATATCAATCACAGCAATGAGTTGTTGCAGGCAGTGCGTCAGGCCTTTGAGCACAATCTCTTGATTCTGGGATTCAACCAAACGGTACACAATAGACTCTATATCGCTCCGGATCATCTATTTGAAAGTAGTGAGGTTGCTCCTTTGGTTGAGACCATTAAGCTGGCCCTTTCAGATGTTACCCAAATGAGTCTGGCACTTGGGAAGCAAGGTCAACATGCAAACTATGTTGACTTGGTGCGATATCAGGAAACCATGCAAACTGTTTTAGGAGGCTAACATGTCAGACGAAGATTTATTTTACAAAGACGTTGAAGGTCGCATGGAAGAGTTGAAACAAAAACCCATCAAGAAGGAAAAAGAAACCCGAGGGGAAAAGATTAGTAAGACTTTTTCACTCTTACTGGGTTTAATGATTCTGATCGGTTTGCTCTTTACTTTGTTGGGAATTTTGAGGTAGGCCTATGATTGAAATACTGATTATTTTAGCTATTGTCCTATCTCTTGCTTTGATTGTATTGGTGACCATACAACCCCGTCAAAATCAATTATTCTCTATGGATGCGACCAGTAATATTGGTAAACCAAGCTACTGGCAGAGCAATACCTTGGTCAAGGTTCTTACTTTATTGGTGAGTTTGGCCTTATTTGTTTTACTATTAACCTTTATGGTAATAACTTATAAATAAAAGAAAACTTCAGATATTCACCTTTTGTGATTGGTCTGAAGTTTTCTTTTTTACTGTCCATATTTTTGGTAAAAGTCAACTTTTACTTGTATGAAGGTTTTTGCTTCACGTAGGAGTTGAAGAAGTGTGGCGCGGGTTTCAAATTCTTCTCTTGTCTTGGGTAGACTGCGGTTACGGAAGACTTCCAGATAACGTTCAATTTCATCTAGCAAATCAGAAGCAGGATTGGTCTGGCTCAGTTGACCAGCAATTTTTGAAAAAAGTTGCGCTAATATCAAACTTTCGCTGGCAGCTAGGTGACAGGTGTTGATTTGCTGGGCCATGTTTCGCAGGATGCGACTTTGTCGCTGTCTCATCTCAAAGTAGTGAATGTGGTAATCAGTCTGGTGAAAGAGGTGGTCTGAGTGATCTAAATAGACCAGTCTGAGGGCTTCTTCCAAAAGGGTGTCCAATTCTTCAACCAACTGTGCTCGGTTGCGTCCATCCCCTCTGGATAAATAATATTTGAAGCGCTGGAGAATATCTTTTAACTTTTCTTCTACCAATGTGTGGTAGTGATGAATTTCCTCTTCTCGTGAAGGCATGTAGAGATTAACCAGTAAGGCAAATCCTGTACCGATAGCAAAGAGAAGGAATTCATTGACTAGGAGGTCTGGAGAGGTTGACTCTTGCACCAAGAGATGGCTAACCAAAACGCTACTTGGTGTGATGCCAATTTCCCAGCCCATCTTGTAGGCTAGAGGCACATAGAGGGCTAGATAGAGGCCGAGGCTCCGGATATGAAATCCGCTCAAGTGAAAAGCCAGAACACCGACAGTTAGAGCTAGGAGCATGGAAAAGAGTCGATTGCGGGCCAGTTTTAAGGTACTTCTACGAGTATCGGATAGGCTCAAGAGGGCGATGATTCCAGCCGAGACAGCTGAGGAGAGATTGAGAAAATAAGCAAGAAGGCAGGCAAGACAGGTAGCTAAGATGAGCTTGGCAGTACGTTGGCTAATAGACATATGGATTTCCTAGTAAGTTAGAATAAAAGTGGAAAAGACAAGACCTGAGCAGGCTTGTCTTTATGAGTTATTTTTTACGGGCTGCTGCGTATTCGGCAACGGCAGTAAAGAGGACATCTGTAGAAGAGTTGAGAGCTGTTTCGCATGAGTCCTGGATGACCCCAATCACAAATCCAACCCCGACAACTTGCATGGCAATATCGTTAGAAATACCGAAAAGACTACAAGCAACTGGGATAAGGAGGAGGGAACCGCCAGCGATACCAGAAGCTCCACAGGCTGAGATAGCTGCTACCACACTAAGGACAAAGGCTGTCGCAAAGTCAACAGGGATTCCCAAAGTATTTACTGCAGCAAGGGTCAAAACGTTAATAGTAATCGCAGCCCCAGCCATGTTGATAGTAGAACCGAGTGGGATAGAAACCGAATAGGTATCTGGATCCAGTCCAAGGTCGTGACAAAGTTTCATGTTGACAGGGATGTTAGCCGCAGAACTACGAGTGAAGAAGGCTGTCACACCGCTGACACGCAAACATTTCCAAACGAGGGGATAAGGATTTCTCTTCATAAAGAGGAAGGCAATTAGCGGATTGACTACCAGAGCCACAAAGAACATAGTTGTCACCAAGAGGGCAAGCAAGATTCCGTAGTTAGCTAGGCTTCCGATTCCCTTATCAGAGATAGTTTTGAAGACAAGGCCAAGGATTCCAAAGGGAGCTAGATTGATGATCCATTCGACAATCTTAGAAGTCACATCAGCCATGGTTTTCAGCAATTCTTTACTATTTTTGCTGGCTTCTCTCATAGCAATCCCGAAAATAACTGCCCATGATAGGATACCGATGTAGTTGGCAGTAATGAGGGCATTGACTGGATTGTCAACCAGTTTGAGCAAGAGGTTGCTGAGGACTTGTCCAATCCCATCTGGAGGAGCAATATCGGTATTAGCACTATTTAAGGTAATCTCAACAGGGACGATGAAACTTGCTAGTACAGCGATAAGGGCAGCGGCAAAGGTTCCTACCAAGTAAAGGAAGATAACCGTTTTCATGTTGCTATCTTGTCCCTTTTGATGTTGGGAAAGGGCGTTAGCAACGAGGGCAAAGACTAGAATAGGTGCGATGGCTTTTAGACCGCCAACAAAGAGATCTCCGAGTAGACCAATTCCTGAAATGTTAGGAAGTGTCAGACCTAGGGTTCCTCCAATAAGCATACCAATCAAAATCCGTTTGATTAGGCTTGCCTTATTCCAAGCATGAATGCATTTTTTCATAACAATCTCCTTTGTTGTGTAATGTTTATGATTATAGTATAAATATGAACTAAAATCAAGAATTTTCTGTCTATTTTTGCTATTGTTTTTGAATATTTATGGAGATTCATCATTTGTGAAAGTATGGTATAATAAATGAAAGGAGTTTTCTATGCAAGAATTTATTCAAACATATCTAAGTAAGCTTGATGTAGCAGGGATTCTCGAGAATATTTTGACAAAAACCCTATCTATCTTACTCTTGTTTTTGTTTTTTTATATAGCAAAAAAATTGCTCCATACCATGGTGCAGAGAATTGTTAAACCTTCTCTAAAAATGTCTCGTCATGATGTCGGGCGTCAGAAAACCATTTCACGTTTATTAGAGAATGTGTTTAATTATACCCTTTATTTCTTTTTACTTTACTGTATCTTATCTATTTTGGGTTTGCCAGTTTCTAGTTTGCTTGCTGGAGCTGGGATTGCTGGGGTGGCTATTGGGATGGGAGCCCAAGGTTTTCTGTCTGATGTCATCAATGGCTTTTTCATTCTCTTTGAACGTCAACTGGATGTGGGAGATGAGGTCGTTTTGACAAATGGTCCTATTACTGTATCGGGCAAGGTTGTCAGTGTTGGCATTCGAACAACGCAACTCAGAGGAGAAGACCAGGTTCTGCACTTCGTTCCCAATCGGAATATCACCGTCGTCAGCAATTTCTCACGCACAGACTAGACCTGTTATTTTAAGTAATTTATGGTACAATAGAAAGAGTTTAATAAAGGAGAAAAGATGGTTTTAGAAAAGCAGTTGGGCAATGGTTGTACCTGGATAGACCTTGATGTGGATAAGATTAAAAATATGGAAGATCTTTCTGACATCTATGGATTGGACAAGGAAACCATTGAGTATGCTCTGGATAGAAATGAACGAGCTCATATGGATTATAACCGTGAAACGGAGACGGTAACCTTTATTTATAATGTTCTTGATTTAGAAAAAGACAAAGAATATTATGAAGCGATTCCGATGACCTTTATCGTTGAAAAACAACGGCTGATTACTATCAGCAATCACAAGAATACTTATGTGATTAAACGCATGGCAACCTACCTTGAAAGCCATGAAATTATTTCAATCTACAAATTTCTTTTTGCCAGTTTAGAGATTATCAGTAACGCTTATTATCCTGTCATTGAAGAGATGGATAAAAGTAAGGACGAAATTAGTGCCTTGCTACGTCAAACTACAACAAAGAAAAATCTCTTCGCCCTTTCCGACTTGGAGACTGGTATGGTTTACTTGACAGCAGCAGCAAAACAAAATCGACTCCTCTTGGAACATATCCAGGGCCATGCTCTTTATCGGAGATTTAATGATGTCGAACGAGAGCAGTTTGATGATGCCATGATTGAAGCCCATCAGTTGGTGTCTATGACAGACTTGATTTCTCAAGTCTTGCAACAACTCTCAGCTTCTTACAACAACATCCTAAACAATAACTTGAATGATAGTTTGTCAATTTTGACTATTATCTCCGTCTTACTAGCAGTACTTGCGGTTATTACAGGTTTCTTCGGAATGAATGTTCCTCTACCATTTACAGAAGAGCCAAATGCTTGGATTTATATCTTAATGACTAGCTTGATTTTATGGGTGGCCTTATCTCAATGGCTGAAGAAAATTACTAGAAAATAAAAGAAAAGGAGCCAAAATGGCGATTGAAAATTACATGCCAGATTTTGCTGTGGAAGCAGTCTATGATCTGACAGTTCCAAGCCTGCAGGCGCAGGGAATCAAGGCTGTTTTGGTCGATTTGGATAATACCCTCATTGCTTGGAATAATCCTGATGGGACGCCAGAGATGAAGCAATGGCTACATGACCTTCGGGACGCGGGCATTCGCATTATCGTAGTCTCAAATAACACCAAAAAGCGCGTTCAACGTGCAGTTGAGAAGTTTGGAATTGATTACGTTTATTGGGCTCTGAAGCCCTTCACATTTGGGATTGATCGTGCTATGAAGGAATTTCACTATGAGAAAAGTGAAGTAGTCATGGTTGGTGACCAGCTCATGACAGATATTCGAGCAGCCCACCGTGCTGGCATTCGCTCGATTTTAGTCAAACCCTTGGTCCAACATGACTCGATCAAAACGCAGATTAACCGAGCTCGTGAGCGCCGTGTGATGCGAAAAATCACTGAAAAGTACGGACCGATTACATATAAAAAAGGAATTTAACTATGGAAGAAATTCTCTGTATTGGTTGTGGAGCAACCATTCAGACGACAGACAAGGCTGGTCTTGGTTTTACTCCCCAGTCGGCACTTGAAAAAGGTTTGGAGACTGGCGAAGTCTATTGCCAACGCTGTTTCCGTCTCCGCCACTACAATGAAATCACGGATGTCCAGTTGACGGACGATGATTTCCTCAAGCTCTTGCACGAGGTGGGAGACAGTGATGCCTTGGTGGTCAATGTGATTGATATCTTTGATTTTAATGGCTCTGTCATCCCAGGTTTACCACGTTTTGTGTCAGGAAATGATGTGCTCTTGGTGGGAAATAAAAAAGATATCCTACCTAAGTCAGTTAAACCGGGCAAGATTAGCCAGTGGCTCATGGAACGTGCCCATGAAGAAGGTCTCCGCCCTGTTGATGTCGTCCTAACTTCGGCACAAAACAAGCATGCCATTAAGGAAGTCATTGACAAAATCGAGCATTACCGTAAGGGCCGTGATGTCTATGTGGTCGGTGTAACCAACGTTGGAAAATCAACTCTTATCAATGCTATTATCCAAGAAATTACAGGTGACCAGAACGTCATCACAACTTCTCGTTTCCCGGGAACAACCTTGGATAAGATTGAGATTCCGCTCGATGATGGATCTTACATCTATGATACACCGGGGATTATCCACCGTCACCAGATGGCTCACTACTTGACGGCTAAAAACCTCAAGTATGTCAGCCCCAAAAAGGAAATCAAGCCTAAAACCTATCAGCTCAATCCTGAACAAACCCTGTTTCTAGGCGGTCTGGGACGCTTTGACTTCATTGCAGGTGAGAAGCAAGGTTTCACAGCCTTCTTTGACAATGAACTCAAACTCCATCGTACCAAACTTGAAGGCGCTAGTGCCTTTTACGATAAGCACGTCGGAACTCTTCTGACACCACCAAATAGTAAAGAAAAAGAAGTTTTTCCAAAACTAGTCCAGCATGTATTTAACATTAAGGAAAAGACAGATCTAGTCATCTCTGGACTCGGCTGGATCCGTGTAACAGGCACAGCCAAAGTCGCCGTCTGGGCACCAGAAGGCGTCGCAGTCGTCACACGAAAAGCAATTATTTAAAATGAAATCACTGAGCGAACAAAGTGAGCTCATAAAGAGATAGTTATTGCCGTGGTGTCTTGCCAATCATTAGATTGGCAAGGGGCACAATTGAGACCAAGGCTCAATTGTGAGGTCAGGAAATCCATTTTTCAAAGATGAGATCTTTGGAAAATTAGTTCCGACCGTCCCTCACTACCTAAAATAACTATCAAAAAATAAGGAAGAAATTATGTCATTAACATCAAAACAACGTGCCTTCCTCAACAGTCAGGCACACACCCTCAAACCCATCATCCAAATCGGGAAAAATGGACTTAACGACCAAATCAAAACCAGTGTCCGTCAGGCTCTTGACGCCCGCGAATTGATTAAAGTAACGCTCTTGCAAAACACAGATGAAAATATCCACGAAGTAGCTGAAATCTTGGAAGAAGAAATCGGTGTGGATACTGTCCAAAAAATCGGACGCATCTTGATTTTGTTTAAACAATCTAGCAAGAAAGAAAATCGCAAGATTTCTAAAAAAGTCAAAGAAATCTAAAAAACTACTCCAAACAACTGTTTTTACAGAGAAATAAAGGAGACTAGCCTATGGCAATCGAATTATTGACTCCCTTTACCAAGGTAGAGTTGGAGCCAGAAATCAAGGAGAAAAAACGCAAACAAGTCGGGATTTTAGGGGGGAATTTTAACCCTGTTCACAATGCCCATCTCATCGTTGCGGACCAAGTACGCCAGCAGTTAGGACTGGATCAAGTTTTGCTCATGCCTGAGTACCAACCTCCTCACGTAGATAAAAAGGAAACCATCCCTGAACACCATCGTCTCAAGATGCTTGAATTGGCGATTGAGGGGATTGAAGGTCTGGACATTGAAACAATCGAGCTAGAGCGCAAGGGCATTTCTTATACCTACGACACCATGAAGCTTCTAACTGAGAAGAATCCAGATACAGATTATTACTTTATCATCGGTGCCGACATGGTAGACTATCTGCCCAAGTGGTACCGAATTGATGAATTGGTTGACATGGTTCAGTTTGTAGGGGTTCAGCGCCCACGCTACAAGGCAGGGACTTCCTATCCCGTTATCTGGGTGGATGTGCCTCTCATGGATATCTCGTCTAGTATGGTGCGTGACTTCCTTGCCCAAGGACGAAAACCCAACTTTCTCCTACCTCAGCCGGTGCTAGACTACATCGAGAAGGAGGGGCTCTACTGATGGCCTATCAAGACTATATCAACTGTTCCCGTGAGGCTTTGTTGGAAAAAATGGCAGAGCTTCTACCTGAAAAACGCTTAACCCATTGCTTGGGTGTGGAGCGTGCAGCCATAGAACTGGCTCAACGCTTTGGTGTGGATAGTGAGAAAGCAGGCCTAGCAGGCCTTCTCCACGACTATGCTAAAAAGTTGTCAGATCAGGAATTTCTAAACTTGATTGATCGTTATCAGCTAGACCCTGACCTCAAAAACTGGGGCAATAATGTCTGGCATGGCATGGTTGGCATTTACAAGATTCAGGAAGATTTGGATTTGCGTGATCCGGAGATCCTAAGAGCTATTGAAATCCATACAGTCGGGGCTGGTCAGATGACCGATCTAGACAAGGTAATCTATGTAGCAGACTACATTGAGCACAATCGTGCTTTCCCTGGTGTGGACCAGGCACGTGAGATTGCTGGGCTATCGCTCAATAAGGCTGTGGCCTACGAAACAGCTCGTACCGTGGAGCATCTAGCTCATCAGGGATTCCCCATCTATCCCCAAACCCTTGAAACCTATAACGCCTTTGTGCACTATTTGAAAGAGGACTAAATGAAGACGGCTTTTATAATCATTGATGTTCAGAATATTTTAGTGGAAACCGGTTTTCAGACAAATAGTCTATTGGAAAAAATTTCTTATTTACAAAACCAGGCTAGAAGCAAGAATATCGAAATTATCTATGTTCAACATATTGAGGATTTTGAAGCTCAAACATCAGAAGATTGGCAGATATCTGGACTTTTAAATCGAAAACCTAATGAAAAGGTCTTTCAGAAGAAGTATAACAGTATTTTCAAAGAAACTGGTTTAAAAGAATACTTGGATAAACAGGGGATTGAAAAATTAGTTTTATGTGGTATGCAGACAGAATATTGTGTGGATACCTCTGTCAAGGTTGCCTTTGAATATGGCTATAAGCTGATTATTCCAGAAGGTGCTGTCACAACCTTTGATGGAGATGACATTCCAGCAGAAACGATTAATGAATTTTATGAGGGCATTTGGGAGGGGCGCTTTGCAGATGTCCTAGATTACAAACATATTTTCTAGAAAGAGGACTAAATGAACGAAAAAGAATTACTAGAACTAGTCGTGAAAGCGGCTGATGAGAAACGTGCGGAGGATATCCTCGCACTTGACGTACAAGATTTGACTAGCGTGACGGATTACTTTGTTATTACTAGTTCAATGAATAGCCGTCAGTTGGACGCTATCGCTGATAACATCCGTGAAAAAGTAGCCCAAGCAGGCTTTAAAGGTAGCCATATCGAAGGCGATGCAGCTGGAGGTTGGGTCTTACTAGACCTCGGCGCTGTCGTTGTGCATGTCTTTTCAGAAGAAATGCGTGCCCACTATAACCTAGAAAAGCTATGGCATGAGGCAAATTCAGTAGATATTTCAGAAGCTCTTGCTTAGAAGATGAACTCAGTTGTAGTCAACTGGGTTTTATTTGCTTATTTTAGAAAAATTGATAGAAAGGTAAAGGGCGAGTGGTGTTTGCCATTGACGCTCTTGGTATCATGATTATGGCAACTTATGAAACTTTTGCGGCTGTTTACGATGCGGTCATGGACGACAGTTTATACGATAGATGGACGGATTTTTCGCTTCGTCATTTGCCTAAGACCAAGGAGAGAAAGAAACTCTTGGAACTGGCTTGTGGGACAGGAATTCAATCTGTACGCTTCTCTCAGGCTGGTTTTGATGTGACTGGTCTTGATTTGAGTGCGGATATGTTGAAGATTGCCGAAAAGAGAGCGGCTTCAGCCAAGCAAAAGATTGAATTTATTGAAGGCAATATGCTGGATTTGTCCAAGTCAGGTCAATATGATTTTGTCACGTGTTATTCGGACTCTATCTGCTATATGCAGGATGAGGTGGAAGTAGGGGACGTCTTTAAGGAAGTCTATAATGCTCTCAACGAAGATGGCATCTTCATCTTTGATGTGCATTCGACCTACCAGACAGATGAAGTTTTTCCAGGCTATTCCTACCATGAAAATGCGGAAGATTTTGCCATGCTATGGGATACCTACGAGGACGCGGCTCCTCACTCCATCGTGCATGAGTTGACCTTTTTTATCAAGGAGGCGGACGGTTCCTTTAGTCGCCACGATGAAGTGCATGAGGAGCGGACTTATGAGGTTCTGACCTATGATATCTTGCTGGAACTGGCTGGTTTTAAATCTTTCAAACTCTATGCAGACTTTGAAGACAAGGAGCCAACAGAAACCAGTACCCGTTGGTTTTTTGTGGCGCAGAAGTAGGAGATTAGCATGACCATCACAGGTATTATTGCGGAGTTCAATCCTTTTCATAATGGCCATAAATACCTGCTGGATCAGGCAGAGGGGCTGAAAATTGTTGCCATGTCTGGGAATTTCATGCAGAGAGGCGAGCCTGCTATTGTGGATAAGTGGACACGGGCCCAGATGGCACTGGAAAATGGCGCGGATCTGGTAGTAGAATTGCCCTTTTTGGTCAGTGTTCAGGCAGCAGATTTCTTTGGCCAAGGGTCTGTGGATATCTTAGCTCAGTTAGGGATTGATAACTTAGCCTTTGGGACGGAGGAAGTTCTGGATTACCAGAAAATCGCTGACTTATACACAGAGCAGGGTGCTGAGATGGAGCAATTTGTGGAAAATCTGCCTGATTCCCTTTCCTATCCCCAGAAAACCCAGGCCATGTGGAAGGAATTTGCAGGTCTTGATTTTTCAGGTAATACACCCAATCATGTCCTTGCTCTGGCCTATGTCAAGGCACTTGCAGGACGAGACATCAAACTTGAGCCAATTCAGCGTCAGGGGGCAGGCTACCATTCTGTGGACAAGGATGTGGACTTTGCTTCGGCAACAGCCCTCCGTCAGCACCAGAGGGACAAAGATTTCTTAGAACGCTTTATGCCTTCTATTGCTCTCTTTGAGCAGGCTAGTAAGGTGAGCTGGGAAGACTATTTTCCTATGCTCCGCTATCAAATCTTGTCCAATCCAGACCTAACCACTATCTATCAGGTCAATCAAGAAATGGCAGTGCGCATCAAGGAAGCCATCAAGACAGCCCAGTCTGTGGAAGACTTGGTCGAGGTGGTTGCGACCAAGCGTTACACCAAGGCGCGTGTCAGACGCCTCTTGACCTATATCTTGGTGCAGGCTAGAGAAAGTGACTTGCCAGAAGCCATTCATGTCCTTGGATTTACTGAAAAAG
>CAURTW010000006.1:0-37054 GCA_963527705.1 uncultured Streptococcus sp. | reverse complement strand
AAAGGTTGAGGTAGCTACCATCTTTTTGAAGAACTTCAACACCAACACGGTCAGCATCAGGGTCAGTTGCGACAAGAACATCTGCACCAACTTGACGACCAAGTTCTTCAGCAAGGGCAAAGGCTGCTTGGCTTTCTGGGTTTGGAGATTTTACAGTTGAGAAGTCTGGGTCAGCAGTTGCTTGAGCTTCAACGACTTGAACAGAGTCAAATCCTGCTTGGGCAAGAGCACGACGAGCCAACATTTCCCCAGTACCATGAAGTGGTGTGTAGACAATCTTCATGTCTTTACCGAATTCTTCAATCAAGGCTGGGTTGATGTTCACATCTTTGACTTCTTTGAGGTATTCTACATCGACAGCTTCGCCGATAACTTCAATCAAGCCAGAAGCTTTTTCAGCTTCCACATCAGCAACTTCAACTGCAAATGGATTTTCGATTGCACGGATATAAGTAGTCAAAGCGTCTGCGTCATGTGGAGGCATTTGTCCACCGTCTTCACCGTAAACCTTGTAACCGTTAAATGGAGCAGGGTTGTGGCTGGCTGTGACCATGATACCTGCGAAACAGTTGAGGTGACGAACTGCAAATGATAATTCTGGAGTTGGACGAAGGCTTTCAAATACGTAAGATTTGATGCCGTGTTTAGCAAGAACTGCAGCAGATTCAAAGGCAAACTCAGGTGAGAAGTGACGGCTATCGTAAGCGATTGCGACACCACGTTCTTTTTCATTTCCACCTTTTGACTCGATCAAACGAGCCAATCCTTCAGTAGCTTGGCGAACAACGTAGATGTTGATGCGGTTTGTACCAGCGCCAATCAAGCCACGCATACCTGCAGTACCAAATTCAAGATTTGTATAGAAGGCATCTTCCTTAGTTTTTTCGTCCATATTTTCCAAATCTTGACGAAGGTAATCAGGAAGCTCCGCAAAATCAACCCATTTCTGGTAATTTTCTTGGTAAGACATTGAAATTCTCCTTTTTGTAAATTGTTTTAACCGTTCACATTATAGCACTTTTTAGCGTTTTAGTAAAACGGTAGCATAATTTTCAGAAAAGTGGTGTCATATGCCGGTTTATCAAGTCTTGAATGCCTTAGGGAAACATGCTATACTGTTTGTATGATTATTTTACAAGCTAATAAAATTGAACGTTCTTTTGCAGGAGAGGTTCTTTTTGATAATATTAATCTGCAGGTTGATGAACGTGATAGGATAGCCCTTGTTGGGAAAAATGGTGCAGGTAAGTCTACTCTTTTGAAGATTTTGGTTGGAGAAGAGGAGCCAACTAGTGGAGAAATCAATAAGAAAAAAGATATTTCTCTGTCTTACCTAGCCCAAGATAGCCGTTTTGAGTCTGAAAATACCATCTACGATGAGATGCTTCATGTCTTTGATGATTTGCGTCGGACGGAGAAACAACTTCGTCAGATGGAGCTAGAGATGGGAGAAAAGTCTGGTGCTGATTTGGATAAACTGATGTCAGATTACGACCGCTTATCTGAGAATTTTCGCCAAGCAGGTGGCTTTACCTATGAAGCTGATATACGAGCGATTTTAAATGGATTTAAGTTTGACGAGTCTATGTGGCAGATGAAAATTGCCGAGCTTTCGGGTGGTCAAAATACTCGTCTGGCGCTGGCCAAAATGCTCCTTGAAAAGCCCAATCTCTTGGTCTTGGACGAGCCAACCAACCACTTGGATATTGAAACCATTGCCTGGCTAGAGAATTACTTGGTAAACTATAGCGGCGCCCTTATTATTGTCAGCCACGACCGTTACTTCTTAGACAAGGTTGCGACAATTACGCTGGATTTGACCAAGCATTCCTTGGATCGTTATGTGGGCAATTACTCTCGTTTTGTTGAATTAAAGGAGCAGAAGCTAGCTACTGAAGAAAAAAACTATGAAAAGCAACAAAAGGAAATCGCTGCTCTGGAAGACTTTGTCAATCGCAATCTAGTTCGAGCTTCAACGACTAAACGTGCCCAATCCCGTCGTAAACAACTGGAAAAAATGGAGCGTTTGGACAAGCCAGAAGCTGGTAAGAAATCAGCCAATATGACCTTCCAGTCTGAGAAAACGTCGGGCAATGTTGTCCTGACTGTTGAAAATGCAGCTATTGGCTATGATGGGGAAATATTGTCAGAGCCTATCAACTTAGACCTTCGTAAGATGAATGCTGTCGCTATCGTCGGTCCAAATGGAATCGGCAAGTCAACCTTTATCAAGTCTATTATGGACCAGATTCCTTTTATCAAGGGTGAAAAGCGCTTTGGTGCCAATGTTGAGGTCGGTTACTATGACCAAACCCAAAGCAAGCTGACACCAAGTAATACTGTACTGGATGAACTCTGGAATGATTTTAAACTGACACCAGAAGTTGAAATCCGAAACCGTCTAGGTGCCTTCCTTTTCTCAGGAGATGATGTTAAAAAATCAGTTGGCATGCTGTCTGGTGGGGAGAAAGCGCGTTTGCTTCTTGCTAAATTATCTATGGAAAACAACAACTTCTTGATTCTGGATGAGCCAACCAACCACTTGGATATTGATAGCAAGGAAGTGTTGGAAAATGCCTTGATTGACTTCGATGGAACTCTTCTCTTCGTCAGCCACGACCGTTACTTTATCAATCGTGTAGCAACTCATGTTTTGGAATTGTCTGAGAATGGTTCGACTCTTTACTTGGGTGATTACGACTACTATGTTGAGAAGAAAGCAGAAGTAGAAATGACTCAGGCTGAGGAAGCTTCAACTAGCAATCAAGCAAAAGAAGCAAGTCCAGTCAATGACTATCAAGCTCAGAAAGAAAGTCAAAAAGAAGTTCGCAAACTCATGCGACAAATCGAAAGTCTAGAAGCTGAAATTGAAGAGCTAGAAAGTCAAAGCCAGGCCATTTCTGAACAAATGTTGGAAACCAACGATGCCGACAAACTGATGGAATTACAGGCTGAACTGGACAAAATTAGCCACCGTCAGGAAGAAGCGATGCTTGAATGGGAAGAATTATCGGAGCAGGTGTAAAAATGGAACATCTTGGAAAAGTATTTCGTGAATTTCGAACAAGTGGCAATTATTCCTTAAAGGAGGCTGCAGGCGAGTCCTGTTCAACTTCTCAGTTATCTCGCTTCGAGCTTGGGGAGTCTGATCTAGCAGTTTCCCGTTTCTTTGATATTTTAGATAACATTCATGTCACAATCGAAAATTTCATGGATAAGGCAAGAAAGTTTCACTATCATGAACATGTTGCCATGATGGGACAAATTGTACCCCTTTACTACTCAAATGATATTGCAGGTTTTCAAAAGCTTCAAAGTGAACAACTTGAAAAGGCTAGAAATTCGACAAATCCCCTCTATTTTGAGCTGAACTGGATTTTGCTACAAGGTCTGATTTGTCAAAGAGATTCGAGTTATGATATGAATCAGGATGATTTGGATAAGGTAGCAGATTATCTCTTCAAAACAGAAGAATGGACCATGTATGAGTTGATTCTTTTCGGGAACCTTTATAGTTTCTACGATGTAGACTATGTCACTCGGATTGGTAGAGAAGTTATGGAGAGGGAGGAATTTTATCAAGAGATTGGTCGCCATAAGAGATTAGTGTTGATTTTGGCCCTCAATTGTTACCAGCACTGTTTAGAGCATCTTTCTTTTGACAATGCAAGCTATTTTGAGACTTATACAGAGAAGATTATTGGTAAAAATATTAGTCTGTATGAACGGAATATTTTACATTACCTAAAAGGCTTTGCCTTATATCAAAAAGGACAGTGTAAAGAAGGCTGTAAGCAGATGCAAGAGGCCATGCATATTTTTGATGTGCTAGGTCTTCCAGAGCAAGTAGCCTACTATCAGGAACACTACGAAAAATTTGTCAAAGATTAATTTTCCCAAATAAGGGAAAAAATAAAAAGCTCCTTTCAGTTTTGATACAATAGTTTCAAAATTTGAGAGGAGTTTTTATATGAATCGCTATGCAGTACAGTTGATTAGCCGTGGAGCTGTTAACAAGATAGGGAATATGCTCTATGATTATGGAAATAGTGTCTGGTTGGCTTCCATGGGAACTATCGGACAGACAGTTTTAGGAATGTATCAGATTTCTGAGCTCGTCACATCTATTCTCGTCAACCCCTTTGGCGGAGTCATTTCAGACCGTTTTTCTCGTCGTAGGATTTTAATGGTGACAGACCTTGTTTGTGGGATTCTTTGTCTGGCTATTTCTTTTATAAGGAATGACAGCTGGATGATTGGAGCTTTGATTTTTGCCAACATTGTGCAGGCTATTGCTTTCGCTTTTTCTAGACCAGCAAATAAGGCCATTATCACAGAATTGGTAGAGAAGGATGGACTGGTCCTCTACAATTCTCGTTTGGAATTGGTGATGCAGGTTGTCAGTGTGAGTTCCCCTGTACTCTCTTTTCTGGTTTTACAATTTGCAAGTCTTCGCATTACCTTGGTATTAGATGCCCTTAGTTTTTTCCTCGCTTTTGGCTTAGTAGCCTTGCTTCCAAAGAAAGAAGAGAAGACTATGGGTGAGAAGAAACTCACATTCAGAGTTATTTTTTCTGATATCAAGGAGGGAGTTCACTATATTGTGAAGCAAAAGGAAATCTTCTTTTTGTTAGTCATGGCTTCAAGTGTCAATTTTTTCTTCGCAGCCTTTAATTACCTCCTCCCCTTTTCAAATCAGCTCTATGGAGTACAAGGTGCCTATGCCACTATTTTAACTATGGGGGCTATCGGTTCTATTGTTGGGGCGCTGTTAGCTAGTAAGATTAAAGCCAGTATGGAAATGCTTCTGTTTTTATTGGCTCTGACTGGACTTGGAGTGATGATAATGGGTTTCCCCCTCCCCTCCTATCTTGCTTTTTCAGGGAATTTCGTTTGTGAATTGTTTATGACGATGTTCAATATTCACTTTTTTACTCAAGTACAAACCAAGGTTGAAGGTGAATATCTTGGTAGAGTTCTCAGTTCGATTTATACCTTAGCTATACTATTTATGCCTATTGCAACAGGTTTAATGACCTGGCTTCCAAGTGTTCATCTTTATTCTTTCTTAATTATTGGATTTGGAGTTGTCGCCTTATCTTTCTTAGCTCTAGGCTATGTTCGGATTCATTTTGAAAAAGAGACATAAGTTTGCTTGGACTTCAAAAATAATTCCAATCTGAGTGTTTTTTCCGCCCTTCTCGTTTGTGAGGAGGGCTTACTTTGTGGTAAAATGGTTTTATGAATAAAAGAATGAATGAGTTAGTCGCCTTGCTAAATCGCTATGCGACTGAGTACTATACCAGCGACAATCCGTCGGTTTCAGATAGTGAGTATGACCGCCTTTACCGTGAGTTGGTTGAGTTAGAGGCTGCCTATCCAGATCAAGTATTAGCAGACAGTCCGACCCATCGTGTTGGTGGCAAGGTTTTAGATGGTTTTGAAAAATACAGTCATCAGTATCCTCTTTATAGTTTGCAGGATGCTTTTTCACGTGAGGAGCTTGAAGCTTTTGATGCGCGTGTTCGTAAGGAAGTAGCTCATCCAATCTATATTTGTGAGCTGAAAATTGATGGCTTGTCTATCTCGCTGACTTATGAAAAGGGGATTTTGGTTGCTGGGGCAACACGTGGTGATGGTTCTGTTGGTGAAAATATTACAGAAAATCTTAAACGCGTTAAGGACATTCCGTTAACTTTGCCAGAAGAACTAGATATCACAGTTCGTGGGGAATGTTACATGCCACGCGCTTCTTTTGACCAGGTTAACCAAGCTCGCCAAGAAAATGGAGAGCCTGAATTTGCCAATCCTCGTAATGCGGCAGCAGGCACCCTGCGACAGTTGGATACAGCAGTAGTTGCCAAGCGCAATCTTGCAACCTTTCTCTATCAAGAAGCCAGCCCTTCAACTCGTGATAGCCAAGAAAAGGTTTTGAAGCACCTAGAACAACTAGATTTTGTGGTCAATCCTAAGCGAATTCTGGCTAAAAGCATGGATGAAATCTGGAATTTTATCCAAGAAGTAGGAGAGGAACGAGACAGTCTTCCCTATGATATCGATGGGGTGGTAATCAAGGTCAACGACCTAGCAGGTCAAGAAGAACTTGGTTTTACCGTTAAGGCTCCAAAGTGGGCAGTAGCTTACAAGTTTCCTGCTGAAGAAAAAGAAGCTCAACTCTTATCAGTTGATTGGACAGTTGGCCGTACGGGTGTTGTGACTCCAACTGCCAATCTAACACCAGTACAACTAGCTGGTACAACTGTTAGTCGTGCAACTCTGCACAATGTGGATTACATTGCTGAAAAAGATATCCGCAAAGAGGACACTGTTATTGTATACAAGGCTGGAGATATTATCCCTGCCGTTTTACGTGTGGTAGAGTCCAAACGGGTTTCTGAAGAAAAACTAGATATCCCTACAAACTGTCCAAGCTGTGACTCTGGCTTGTTGCACTTTGAAGATGAAGTGGCTCTCCGTTGTATCAATCCGCGTTGCCCTGCTCAAATCATGGAAGGTTTGATCCACTTTGCCTCACGAGATGCTATGAATATTACAGGCCTTGGTCCATCTATTGTTGAGAAGCTTTTCGCTGCAAATCTAGTCAAGGATGTGGCGGATATTTACCGTTTAAAAGAAGAAGATTTCCTCCTTTTAGAGGGGGTTAAGGAAAAGTCTGCTTCTAAACTGTATCAAGCCATCCAAGCATCAAAGGAAAATTCTGCCGAGAAGCTCTTATTTGGTTTGGGAATTCGCCATGTAGGTAGTAAAGCTAGTCATCTCTTGCTTCAACATTTTCATTCAATCGAAAATCTGGCTCAGGCAGATCCAGAGGAAGTGGCTAGTATTGAGAGTTTGGGTGGTGTGATTGCCAAGAGTCTCCAGACTTATTTTGCTACAGAAGGCTCTGAAATTCTCCTCAGAGAATTGAAAGAAGCTGGGGTAAATCTGGACTATAAAGGTCAGACTGTAGTGGTAGATGCAGCCTTGTCAGGCTTGACCGTTGTATTGACTGGAAAATTGGAGCGACTCAAGCGCTCAGAAGCTAAAAGTAAACTCGAAAGTCTGGGTGCCAAAGTGACAGGCAGTGTTTCTAAAAAGACAGACCTCGTCGTGGCAGGAGCAGATGCTGGAAGCAAACTGCAAAAAGCACAAGAACTTGGTATCGAAGTTCGAGACGAAGCTTGGTTAGAAAGTTTGTAATGATCGTTTAAAAACAGAGTTTAGATAATATGACAATGTTTGTTAATCGGGACAAAATCGGTCAAAAATTCATTAGTGAAATAGAAACAAATTAAAAAAAGGAAAAATAAAAATGTATAACTACCCTATGCGCATTCATTACCATCGCAAGAATGGTGAATACGACACTTGCTCTTTTGTAAAAAGTCAGGACCAGCGGATTGATTTGCTGAGCTACAAAGAAGATTATTTTGGTGCCTTATTTAGTTTTGAACATCCAAGTGCTCATGCCTTGGAAAGCTTGAATTTTGTGGTTCATACAGGTCAAACCAGTAAAGAATATGCTATCCGTTTTAATCACTATCCTCTTTTAACAGAGGTCTGGATTTTGGAAGGGGATGATAGAATTTATTATTCTGAAAATCCTGCTATTGCCAGTCCTTTCTATAAGAATCAAAATCCTTTTGCCTTTGACAAGGCCATTAATAGTGCTAGTTTTGACCACCATTGGGGTTACCAAGGTGAATTGGGGTGCCATGTAGAGGATAATCAAGCTCATTTTGCTCTCTGGGCTCCAACAGCGACAGAAGTGCAGGTTGTCGTTTATGAATCAGCTGCTAATGATGCTCCTGTTTGGAAGACATTTGAGATGGAGAGAGGCAATAGCTATTCCTATAATCATAAGGACAATACTATTGGTGTCTGGAGTTTGGATGTTGAGGAAGATTTGACTGGTAAGGCTTATCAGTATCAAGTTCAATTCCCCCATCACCAAACACTGACACGTGACCCTTACACAATCGCGACCAGTCCTGATGGCAAACGTTCAGCTATCCTGAATCATGCAGAAAAGCAAGTTGAAAACTTTGAGGTTAAGCATGGTTCTGATGCTACTTGGCGCTTGGCAAATCCATGTAAGGCAGTTATTTGTGAAATGCACATTCGTGATTTGACCAAATCACCGACCTCAGGTGTGGATGAACATCTTCGAGGAACTTTCTTGGGTGCTGCTCAGACTGGAACAGTTAACCAGTATGGTCAGTCAACTGCTTTTGATTACATCAAGAAGCTTGGATATAATTATGTTCAGTTGCAACCAATTGCAGACCGTCATAAAGAATACGATGCGGATGGGAATGTAACTTACAACTGGGGTTATGACCCACAAAACTATAATGCACCAGAAACGAGCCTTTCTACTAATCCAGAGGATCCTGCTCAGGTTATTCGTGATTTGAAGACCATGGTTCAAGCCTATCATGATGCGGGTATTGGTGTCATTATGGATGTAGCCTATAACCATACCTTCTCAGTTGTTGATGCACCTTTCCAAACAACTGTCCCTGATTACTACTATCGTATGAATCCAGACGGTACCTTCCAGAATGGAACGGGTGTTGGAAATGAAACAGCCAGCGAACACGAAATGTTCCGCAAGTACATGATTGATTCTCTTCTATACTGGGTGCAGGAATACAATATTGACGGCTTCCGTTTTGATTTGATGGGGATTCATGATGTTAAGACCATGCAGATGATTCGTCAGAGCTTGGATGAAATTGACCCTAACATTATCCTTTATGGAGAAGGTTGGGATATAGGAACAGGTCTTGCACCTTATGATAAGGCCAAGAAAGACAATGCCTACCAGATGCCAAATATCGGTTTCTTTAACGACAATCAGCGTGATGCTGTCAAAGGTGGAGAAGTTTACGGTGCAATTAAATCAGGTTTTGTCAGCGGTGCTGCGACAGAGCCAATTCTTGCCAAAGCAATTCTAGGCAGTCGTGAATTAGGAACCTATACACATCCAAATCAAGTGCTTAACTATGTAGAGGCCCATGACAATTACAATCTTCACGATTTGTTGGCAACCCTACATCCAGACCAAAGTTCAGAGCAAATCATGCGCAAGGTTGAGACAGCCACAGCCATGAACCTACTCATGCAAGGGATGGCCTTTATGGAAATTGGTCAAGAATTTGGTCGTACCAAACTGGTTGCGACTGGTGAAAATGGTGAGTTGACACATGATGATAGAGAGCGTGCTATGAATAGCTATAATGCTCCTGACAGCGTGAATCAAGTGAACTGGGATTTGATTAATGAGCGTCAAGACAGTATTGACTTTATCCGTCATATGATTCGATTGAAGACAGAAACCAGTGCCTTTTCTTATCCTACTTATGATGACATTTACCATCATGTCTTTGTTCATTCAGCCCGCGAACATAGCGGTTGGATTGTCTATGAGATTCATGGGGAAGAACACCTATTGGTTGTCTTTAATGCTAAAGGGCAAGACTTCCAGTTTGAAAATGCTGGAAATCTAGAACTGTTGTTGACCAATAGCCATTTAAGTGATAAAGACATGGTTGGTGGCGTCAGTGCCAGCGTCTTTAAAGTTTTGTAGAATAGATTTACAATTTAAATTCATTTGTGGTGCTTTATCTGTTAATAAAATCAGGAGATTCGTTTCCTGATTTATTTTTTTTACTTAAAATTATATTTTTGTTAGCTAAATAACGAACTTTATGATAGTATTATTAAAAAACAATTCGTTTTCAAAGCGTTTCTGAAAATTTCTTGATTTACAAGTGAACACATCAGTGAATTTGTTGAAGACTTTCAAAAGATTTTTTTGCAAATTCCGTAATTTACTTGAATCTTCCCTAAAAAGGTAGTATAATAAATCTATAGAAAACGCTTACAGAATTAGGAGGGTGTATGGATAAGAATAATGCTTTAAAAACCTTTATGACAGGTGAAAATTTTCACCTTCAGCATTATCTAGGAGCACATAGGGAAGAACTAAATGGAGAATCTGGCTATACTTTTCGTGTGTGGGCACCCAATGCTCAGGCCGTCCACTTGGTAGGAGATTTCACCAATTGGGTAGAAAATCAAATTCCGATGGAACGAAATGAATTTGGAGTCTGGGAACTCTTTACCAGTCTTGCTCAAGAAGGCCAAATTTATAAGTATCATATCACACGTGCTAATGGTCATCAGCTGATGAAGATTGACCCTTTAGCTGTTCGATATGAGGCACGACCTGGTACTGGGGCTATTTTAACAGAAATCCCAGAGAAAAAATGGAAGGATGGTCTCTGGTTAGCTCGGAGAAAACGCTTGAGCTTTGAAGAGCGTCCTGTCAATATTTACGAGGCTCATGCTGGCTCTTGGAAGAGAAATCCTGATGGCAGACCTTATAGTTTTGCTCAATTGAAAGATGAACTCATTCCTTACTTGGTTGAGATGAACTATACCCACATTGAGTTTATGCCCCTAATGTCTCATCCTCTAGGTTTGAGTTGGGGCTATCAGCTTATGGGGTACTTCGCCTTAGAGCATGCCTATGGTCGCCCTGAAGAGTTTCAAGATTTTGTTGAGGAATGTCACTTAAACAATATAGGCGTTATTGTAGACTGGGTACCTGGTCACTTCACTATTAATGATGATGCTTTAGCTTATTATGATGGGACGCCTACTTTTGAATACCAAGACCATAATAAGGCTCATAACTATGGTTGGGGAGCACTCAATTTTGACCTTGGAAAGAATGAAGTCCAGTCCTTCTTGATCTCTAGTATTAAGTTTTGGATTGACTTTTACCATCTAGATGGTATTCGTGTGGATGCTGTCAGCAATATACTCTATTTAGACTACGATGATGCTCCATGGACACCTAATAAAGATGGTGGTAATCTCAACTATGAAGGTTATTATTTCTTAAAACGTTTGAATGCTGTCATTAAACAAGCTCATCCAGACGTGATGATGATAGCTGAGGAAAGTTCATCAGCTACTCAGATTACTGACACCAAGGATTCAGATGGTCTAGGATTTGACTACAAATGGAATATGGGTTGGATGAATGATATCCTCCGATTCTACGAAGAAGACCCAATTTACCGTAAGTATGACTTTAATTTAGTGACTTTCAGCTTTATGTATGTTTTCAAGGAGAATTATCTCCTACCATTTTCACACGATGAAGTGGTTCATGGTAAGAAGAGTATGATGCATAAGATGTGGGGAGATCGCTATAATCAATTCGCAGGTTTGCGCAATCTCTACACTTATCAAATTTGTCACCCTGGTAAAAAATTGCTCTTCATGGGTAGCGAATATGGGCAATTCCTAGAATGGAAATCTGAAGAACAGTTGGAATGGTCCAACCTAGAAGACCCAATGAATGCTAAGATGAAGTATTTCACTTCTCAGCTAAACCAGTTTTACAAAGACCATCGCTGTCTGTGGGAAATTGATACCAGCTATGATGGTATTGAAATCATCGATGCAGATAATCGAGACCAGAGTGTTCTTTCCTTCATCCGTAAGGGGAAGAAGGATGATATGTTAGTCTGTGTCTTTAATATGGCACCTGTTGAACGAAAAGATTTTACAATCGGACTTCCTGTTGCAGGGATTTACGAAGAAGTCTGGAATACTGAATTAGAAGAGTGGGGCGGTGTTTGGAAAGAGCATAATCAAACTGTGCAAACGCAAGAAGGACTATGGAAACATTATGAGCAGACCTTGACCTTTACCCTACCGGCTATGGGAGCAAGTATATGGAAAATTAAGCGTCGCTTGAAACCTACTAAAACTGTCACAAGTAAAAACCAAAAAGGAGTAGAAAATGAAGAATGAAATGTTAGCTTTGATTCTTGCTGGTGGGCAAGGAACTCGTCTCGGTAAACTCACTCAAAGCATCGCAAAACCAGCTGTGCAATTTGGTGGGCGCTACCGTATCATTGACTTTGCCCTTTCAAACTGTGCCAACTCAGGCATCAACAATGTTGGAGTCATTACACAGTACCAACCGCTTGCTCTCAACAACCATATTGGGAATGGTTCAAGCTGGGGACTAGACGGTATCAATTCTGGTGTCTCTATTCTTCAACCTTATTCTGCAAGTGAAGGAAATCGTTGGTTTGAGGGGACTAGCCACGCTATTTACCAAAACATTGATTATATCGACAGTGTCAACCCTGAGTATGTTTTGATTCTCTCTGGGGACCATATCTACAAAATGGACTATGATGATATGCTCCAGTCACACAAGGATAATAATGCCAGCTTGACAGTAGCGGTTTTAGACGTCCCTCTTAAAGAAGCTAGTCGTTTTGGTATCATGAATACAGATGCTAACAATCGTATCGTTGAATTTGAAGAAAAACCAGCTCAACCTAAATCTACAAAGGCTTCTATGGGTATTTACATCTTTGATTGGCAACGTCTCCGCAATATGCTTGTTGCTGCTGAAAAGAGTAATGTGGATATGTCAGACTTCGGTAAGAATGTCATTCCAAATTACCTTGAGTCAGGTGAAAGTGTCTATGCATATGAGTTTAATGGCTACTGGAAAGATGTTGGTACCATTGAGTCACTTTGGGAAGCGAACATGGAGTACATTTCTCCAGAGAATGCCTTGGATAGCCGTAACCGTCAATGGAAGATTTACTCAAGAAACTTAATTTCACCACCAAACTTCCTTGGTGCAAATGCTGATGTGGAAGATTCCTTGGTTGTCGATGGCTGTTTTGTAGATGGAACTGTTAAACATTCTATCCTTTCAACAGGTGCGCAAGTTCGCGAAGGGGCAGAAGTAGTAGATTCAGTTATCATGAGTGGAGCCATTATTGGACACGGAGCTAAAATCAAGCGTGCCATTATTGGTGAAGGTGCAGTTATTTCTGACGGTGTTGAAATTGATGGAACAGAAGAAGTACAAGTTGTAGGATATAATGAAGTAGTGGGGGTAGCAACAGATGAAGATTGATAAATATTCTGCCATTTTAGGAAACACAGTTGGTTTTCATGATATGTCAACATTGACCGACCACCGTCCAGTGGCTAGTTTGCCTTTTGGTGGTAAATATCGCTTGATCGACTTCCCGCTTTCAAGTCTTGCTAATGCAGGTGTCCGTAGTATCTTTGGTATTTTCCAACAAGATAATATTAGCTCAGTCTTTGACCATATCCGTTCAGGACGTGAGTGGGGCTTGTCAACCCTTCTAAGTCACTATTATCTAGGTATTTACAATACCCGTGTGGAAAGTAGTACAGTTGGAAAAGAATACTACCAACAGCTTCTTACTTATTTGAAACGTTCTGGCTCAAATCAAACAGTTTCACTCAACTGTGATGTTTTGATTAATATTGATTTGAACCAAGTTTTCCATCTACATAGTACAACAAAAGGGCCTATCACTGTAGTTTATAAAAAACTATCTAAGAAAGACATTTCAGAAGTAAACGCAATCTTGGAAGTGGATGAAACAGACCATGTTCGTTCTCATAAACTCTTTGATAGCAAGTTACCAGATCAAATCTATAACATGTCTACAGATATCTTTGTCGTTGATACACCTTGGTTGATAGAACGCTTGGAAGAAGAAGCTAAAAAAGAACATCCAGAGAAGTTGCGTTATGTTTTACGTGATTTAGCTGCTAAAGAAGGAGCTTTTGCCTACGAGTACACAGGCTACCTAGCCAACATTCATTCTGTAGAGTCTTATTATCAAGCGAATATCGATATGCTTGAATCACAAAAATTCTACTCTCTCTTTACTCCAAACCAAAAAATTTATACAAAAGTCAAAAACGAAGAACCAACTTACTATGCTAATACATCTAAGGTAAGTACTTCTCAGTTTGCGTCTGGTAGTATCATTGAAGGCCAAGTGGCTAATTCCGTTCTATCACGTAATATTCATGTCCATAAGGATAGCCTAGTTAAAGATAGCCTGCTCTTCCCTCGTGTTGTTATTGGAGAAGGGGCTCAGGTCGAATATGCTATCTTGGACAAGGGTGTTGAAGTTGAGCCTGGTGTTGTGATTCGAGGAACGGCAGAACATCCAGTTGTCGTTAAGAAAGGTAGCAAAGTAACAGAGGATATTCATTCATGAAAATTTTATTTGTAGCAGCTGAGGGTGCACCCTTTTCAAAAACAGGCGGTTTGGGAGACGTCATTGGCGCTCTTCCTAAATCACTAGTCAAAGCGGGACATGAAGTTGCAGTAATTTTACCCTACTATAACATGGTAGAGGTTAAATTTGGAAATCAGATTGAAGATGTTCTTCATTTTGAGGTGAGTGTTGGTTGGCGCAGACAGTATTGTGGAATTAAGAAAACAGTATTAAATGGTGTAACCTTCTACTTTATTGACAACCAATATTATTTCTTCCGTGGTCATGTTTACGGTGATTTTGATGATGGAGAACGCTTTGCCTTTTTCCAACTGGCTGCCATTGAGGCTATGGAAAGGATTGACTTTATTCCTGATCTTCTCCATGTTCATGACTACCATACAGCTATGATTCCTTTCTTGTTAAAGGAAAAATACCGTTGGATTCAAGCCTATGAGGGCATTAAAACAGTTTTAACCATTCATAATTTGGAATTCCAGGGACAATTTTCAGAAGGAATGTTGGGTGATTTGTTTGGAGTCGGCTTTGAACGTTACGCTGATGGCACCCTTCGCTGGAACAACTGTCTGAACTGGATGAAGTCAGGTATTCTCTATGCAGACCGTGTTTCAACCGTTTCACCTAGCTATGCCCATGAAATTATGACTAGTCAGTTTGGATGTAACTTGGATCAGATTCTTCGAATGGAGTCTGGTAAGGTGTCTGGTATCGTGAACGGGATTGATGCTGATCTTTATAATCCTCAGACGGATGCTCTTTTAGACTATCATTTTAATAAGGAAGATTTGTCTGGGAAGGCCCAAAACAAGGCAAAATTGCAGGAAAGAGTTGGCTTGCCAGTTAGATCTGACGTTCCTCTGGTGGGAATTGTTTCTCGTTTGACACGTCAAAAAGGTTTTGATGTGGTGGTGGAAAGTCTGCACCATATCTTGCAAGAAGATGTTCAGATTGTTCTTTTAGGAACTGGTGATCCAGCCTTTGAAGGAGCTTTCTCATGGTTTGCTCAGATTTACCCAGACAAGCTATCAGCAAATATCACTTTTGATGTCAAACTTGCTCAAGAAATCTACGCTGCCTGTGACCTCTTCCTCATGCCAAGTCGTTTTGAACCGTGTGGTTTGTCTCAAATGATGGCTATGCGTTATGGAACCTTGCCATTGGTCCATGAAGTTGGTGGCTTGCGAGATACCGTTCGCGCTTTCAATCCAATCGAGGGAAGCGGTACTGGCTTTAGCTTTGACAATCTATCTCCTTACTGGTTGAATTGGACTTTCCAAACAGCTTTGGACTTGTATAGAAACCATCCTGATGTTTGGAGAAATCTACAAAAACAAGCTATGGAGTGTGATTTCTCATGGGATACAGCCTGCAAGTCATACCTTGACTTGTACCATAGTTTAGTTAATTAATAGATAAAATCGTATGATGATTTCATACGATTTTTGGGCTGTTTTTGGGCTATTTAGAGAGGAGAACTGATGTCTCAAGTAAAAGGCTTGTGTGTTATGGATGTGGATGGAACCTTAATCCTAGAAGAAGTGATTGATTTGTTGGGAAGAGAGGTAGGTCGTGAGGAGGAAATTTCGCAGATTACAAGTCGGGCAATGCGAGGAGAGTTGGACTTTGAAAGCAGTTTACGAGACAGAGTGTCCTTCTTGGAAGGCCTTCCTATTTCGGTCTTTGATACAGTCTTCAAGTCTATTCAACTAATGCCAAATGCACAGAAATTTATCTCTATTCTCCAAAAGAATGGCATCCTAGTAGGTCTGGTGTCTGGCGGATTTACACCAATAGTTGAGAGATTAGCAAAATCTCTTGGAGTTGCCTATTTTTCTGCCAACCAACTTGAAGTTAAAGACGGTCATCTAACAGGAAAATTAGTTGGACAAATTATTAGTCCCGAGGTTAAAAAAGAGACTCTAGAACAATGGAGAAAGGAACTAAAACTTTCTAAAGATAGAACAGTTGCAATCGGTGATGGGGCCAATGATTTATTGATGTTGAAGTCATCAGGACTAGGAATTGCCTTTTGTGCCAAAGAGGTACTCAAAAAAGAAATACCACATCATGTTGACAAGAGAGATTTTTTAGAAGTTCTACCTTTGATTGACTTTTTAGAATGAGGGAAAATATGAAGATTGTAATTGCACCAGATTCATTTAAGGAAAGCTTGACCGCTGAAGAGGTAGCTGAAGCTATAAAAAGAGGCTTCCAACAATCGATAGCAGATGTAGAATGTCTCCTCTGTCCTGTTGGTGATGGTGGGGAAGGTACAGTAGATGCTATTCGGCATTCTATTGACCTTGAAGAAAAATGGATCCAAGTGACAGGAGCTTTTGGACAAAAAGAAGCCATGCGCTATTTTCAAAAAAGTCAACTGGCACTATTTGAAGTTGCCGACTTGGTTGGCCTTGGAAAAATTCCGCTAGAGAAACGAAATCCACTTCAAATCCAAACTTGTGGAATAGGGGAATTGATTCGTTATCTCATTGCTCAAGGGATTAAAGAAATCTATATCGGTGTTGGTGGTACGGCCAGTAATGACGGAGGACTGGGGATTGCTGCTGGTTTAGGTTATCAATTTTATGATAGGGACGGAAATGTCTTGCCAGCTTGCGGTCAATCCTTATTGAACTTAGCTTCTGTTTCAACAGAAAATCGCTATGAAATTCCAGAAGATGTTCAAATTCGTATTTTAGCAGACGTCGTGAGTCCCTTATGTGGTCCTCAAGGTGCGACCTACATTTTTGGAAAACAAAAAGGCCTAGATCCTACTAGGTTTGAAGTCGTAGATCAGGGAATCCAAGATTTTTATGAAAAAGTCTCACCTGAAACATTGGAAATTAAAGGAGCAGGAGCTGGTGGAGGCATTGCTGGCGGTTTGTGTGCCTTTGCTCAAGCAAATATCGTGTCTGGAATTGATACCTGCTTGAACTTAATCAACTTTGATAAGAAAGTTTCAGATGCTGACTTGGTTATTGTTGGAGAAGGAAGGCTAGATTGTCAAAGTTTAGCAGGGAAAGCGCCGATAGGGGTAGCAAAAAGAACCCCTGTCGGAGTTCCTGTTATTGCTATTTGCGGTAGTCTCGCTGAAGATTTACCTTCCCTACCATTTGAAAATATCCAAGCTGCCCTTTCTATTTTGGAGAAAAGTGAACCTCTAGAAGAGAGTTTGAAAAATGCCAGTCTCTATTTGGAGCACACGGCTGCTAATGTAGGGCATTTATTAAATATGCGCAAGATTTAGCCAAACCATTTCTTCCAGATGGATGTTTTGGCTGGTTCTTCCTTTTTAACTTCCCAAAGTTTTGCAAAAGCAAGTCGAAGGTTCTTTTCTTCTACTTGAACTGGTGCATTGCTATGGATAATCAGGCCAAAAGGAGAAGAAGCGTGGTCTTCAGATACAATGGTAGCTTGACTATCAGTTTCTTTAGCTTCTTTTAAGTAGAAAACTTGCTTGTCAAATTCGATATTTGGTGAAATCTTCACAAATAGTGGTTCTGTTTTTTCCTGAAGGTTTTCTAAAATAGATAAAAAGCCTTTTTCTAACTGAGGGCTATTTGCTGTGTCAATATCTGCATATCCAAGAACTCTTTCCTCAAAAGTACCAAGATAGCGTCTTTGCTCATCCGGATTTAATTTTGGCCCACCATGAGCTTTTTCAAGTAATTGTTTTGATAAATCTGTCATGAAAACAGTATATCATAAAAGTTAGAATAAAACAGACAAAAGAAAGCGATTACTTTATAAAGTTAAGGAAAATTTGCACAAAGATAACGTTTTTTCTTGAAAAACACTTGTTTTTAAGGTATCATAGAGGTGTAAAAAATTTAACTCAAAGGAGAGTAAAAAATGTCAATTATTACTGATGTTTACGCTCGCGAAGTCCTAGACTCACGCGGTAACCCAACACTTGAAGTAGAAGTTTATACTGAATCAGGTGCTTTCGGACGTGGTATGGTTCCATCAGGAGCTTCTACTGGTGAACACGAAGCAGTTGAACTTCGCGACGGTGACAAATCTCGTTACGGTGGTCTTGGTACACAAAAAGCTGTTGACAACGTAAACAACATCATCGCTGAAGCAATCATCGGCTACGATGTACGTGACCAACAAGCTATCGACCGTGCTATGATCGCACTTGACGGTACTCCTAACAAAGGTAAATTGGGTGCAAACGCAATCCTTGGTGTGTCTATCGCTGTAGCTCGTGCTGCTGCTGACTACCTTGAAATCCCACTTTACAGCTACCTTGGTGGATTCAACACTAAAGTTCTTCCAACTCCAATGATGAACATCATCAACGGTGGTTCTCACTCTGACGCTCCAATCGCTTTCCAAGAATTCATGATCGTACCTGCTGGTGCACCAACATTCAAAGAAGCTCTTCGTTGGGGTGCTGAAATCTTCCACGCTCTTAAGAAAATCCTTAAATCACGTGGTTTGGAAACTGCCGTAGGTGACGAAGGTGGATTCGCTCCTCGTTTCGAAGGAACTGAAGACGGTGTTGAAACTATCCTTGCTGCGATCGAAGCTGCTGGATATGTTCCTGGTAAAGACGTATTTATCGGATTTGACTGTGCTTCATCAGAATTCTACGATAAAGAACGTAAAGTTTACGACTACACTAAATTCGAAGGTGAAGGAGCTGCTGTACGTACTGCTGCAGAACAAATCGACTACCTTGAAGAATTGGTAAACAAATACCCAATCATCACTATCGAAGATGGTATGGACGAAAACGACTGGGACGGTTGGAAAGCTCTTACTGAACGTCTTGGTGGTAAAGTTCAATTGGTTGGTGACGACTTCTTCGTAACAAACACTTCTTACCTTGAAAAAGGTATTGCAGAAGGTGCTGCTAACTCAATCCTTATCAAAGTTAACCAAATCGGTACTCTTACTGAAACATTCGACGCTATCGAAATGGCGAAAGAAGCTGGTTACACTGCCGTTGTATCACACCGTTCAGGTGAAACTGAAGATTCAACAATCGCTGACATCGCAGTTGCAACTAACGCAGGACAAATCAAGACTGGTTCACTTTCACGTACAGACCGTATCGCTAAATACAACCAATTGCTTCGCATTGAAGACCAACTTGGTGAAGTAGCTGAATACCGTGGATTGAAATCATTCTACAACCTTAAAAAATAAAATAGTCCAGTGAACTATTTTATCCCGAACCTTGAAATTCAAAAGTTCGGCCGTTGATTTAACAACGTTTCTAGCCCCTCGGATTTTATCCGACGGGCTTTTTTCTGTTCAGGGGTAAGTAATCGTTCAAAAGATTCTAGGAGAAGTATAGAAAAAAGAAGGTAAAATATTACATAGAATTTTTATATAAAGTGTTGATGAAGCTAATGGTATGAAGCATTTCTTTCAATAGAATTGCGAAAGAAAAATAGAAATCTAATTTAATAATAGTCCAGCCTATATAGATTATTAACGCAAATCACGTAGTAAAGCCATTGTCGATTGTCTTATAGCCGAAGGAATTTCATCTGATTTATTTGATTCATTCACAGTATAAAGCATGTTAGCTACCAATCCTGTATCTAGTTTAAATTTATCACTATACTTACGTTTCTTAGAATCAGAATATGTAATTTTTACAGTAACAATTCCTTTGTAGTTATTATGTATTGATGAAGTCAATTTTTGACCTGGAGCAATCATGTTTCCAATAAGAGATTTAAAACGGTGTTTATCGTTTAACTGGTCAAGATCACCTTCTATTTCTATATCTTCAATATAAGCTGGAGTTTGACCGAAATTTTTGAAAGTATAGACTCTTTGCTGTAATTTAACTGCGTATGCATCAATATAAACATTGATATATGGTTTTGCCATATCTTCAGTTGCCTTCTTAGTCTGCCAGAGGGAAATGGTATTAAAAATAAAACCGATGATAGAAATTGCGACAGTAACATATAAGGTCCAAATTTGGACGTTGTCATTCGTAATAATAGGCATGTTGGTTTATCTCCTTCGTTTATGATAATAAGCTAATTATAAATAATAAGGAAGAGCATGAGTAAAAATGTAAATAAAAATATGATTCAAATTTAAACATGTCTACTCATGCTTAGTTTAACTCGAATGAAATTATCTAAAAGAGTTTATTTGAAAAATCTGTAATTTCTAAATTATTGCATTGTAGGAAAACTAGCGACAATATTAAAAAGAATGTTTCATAAAGGTTAAAAATTTAATACTTCTATTAATCTTTGAAATTTTAGTAAAAGAAGTTATTCCGACAAACAAACTTTATAAAAATCCTCACCCAAAGGTGTAATGTCTATAAGTCCCTTCTGAATATGTAATTTTTCATTGTACTTTGTTTTAATATAAGATGTTTTATAAACTTCAGTTAAGGGATTATTATCTAGAAATATATATCGTTCTTCGCTCGAAAGCCAAGATGTGAAATCGATTTTAATTAAGCCTAATCTTTCAAGGTTTGTAATGGAGGAAGCATTTCTATCAAAATCAAACATTGAATTATCAAGTGATGATTCTATTCCACAATCACTATCATGAGGGATAAAAATGAGCGGTTTCAAAAGACTCTGACCACCCATTTCGTGTTGTAGTAGATACTTAGCAACTGGACATCGTTTTCTTTGAGCAATAAACTTTAAATTTCTAGCATCTAAAGGGCTGAGTTGTTTTATAATTTCAACAAAAGAATGATGTAATAACGGATTTTTTGAAGAATCAAATGATGCCGCTAATAGTGTTGCAAAAATTTCTCGTATATCTTCTTCCTCAATGTAAAATTTTGATGCTTCCAATGCAGGTCCTAATATACTCATTTTAGGGTCTTGTATATTTTCTATAGGTATTTGTTCGATCTTCTCAGTTAATGCTTTAACGTATCTCTCATTATTGTACTTACGCTCTTCATTTTTTCGTAGTAGGAAACCATCAAGAGGGCCAAAAACATATTTCCATGCTTCATTAAAAGTGTTAGCAGGAGCCTCGGCTCCCTTTGTAGCCATGGTTGTAGCAAATGAAGTTAAGATTGTAGGTAGCAAATCAGTCATAATAAACCTCGCTTTTTTATTTTTATTATACTAAAATACAAAAGAAAATCTAATTTATGTTATTTAAGAAATACAAATTAATACCAGTTATAGTGGGTGGATGGTTTACTTATGGAGGCAATAAGAAAATTGTAAAATACGGAATATTTGATAGCAGAGAAGGCTAAAATCTAGGAGATAACAAATAGAAGCTATCTTGATTTATTGACGATTCGACATATAAGGTAGTTTTTATTAACTATAAAGTCTTACTTACCTCTAGCCCCTCGGATTTTATCCGAAGGGCTTTTTATGTGCAATAATCAAAAATGAAAAATAACTTATGGTATAATAGACAAAAACACTTGTATTAGAAAGCAATTATGTCTAAAGAAATTGATATTGAGTATTACCACCAGCTAGCCTTGCAAAAGCAGAAGGAGCATCGAAAAGTTTTAGCAAATTTAAAGAAAAAGCCACCAAAAAATCTTGATAAGATAGCTCAGCAGATTCATGAAGAAGTCTTTGCAGAGATTGATTGTACCGCCTGTGCTAACTGTTGCAAGACATTGGGACCTGACTTCAAGGAAGCAGACATCACTCGTATTGCTAAGTACTTTAAGATGAAATTACCAGCTTTTGAAGCGGAGTTTCTGCAGGTAGATGAAGATGGTGATAAGGTTTTTAAATCCATGCCTTGTCCCTTTCTAGGAGGAGATAATCTCTGTTCCATCTATGAAGTTCGTCCAAAGGCCTGCCGAGAATTTCCCCATACAGATCGCAAAAAGATCCATCAAATTAACCATTTGACTATTAAGAATACTTTGACCTGTCCAGCGGCCTATTTCTTTGTTGAGAAGTTAAAGGATAAGTTATAGAGAGTTAAATGATAAAAATTTCTAATAATAACTAGAGATATGAAAGGGGTACTCCTGTGCCTAGACCGAAAACAAAAGAGGAGCTAATGCTGGCCTCTAAGGAAAATTATGAAAAGCTCAATCGTTTCATCTCCCAACTAAGTGAAGATGAGCTACAGACTCCATTTGATTTTTCAAGAGACCAAAAGAAATTGTCGGAGCTTGAAATCAATAAATAAGGAATTTTACTATAACTCTTTTTATAGGTGGGCTATTGATTATCTCAACTATCAAATTTTAAGTAAATAATTTCAAAATCAGAAAGGGATTGCTTTGGGCAGTTCCTTTTTAATGTAAAAGGAGTAGAATCATAGAGTTTCTAAATTGTTAATCATTCAAAACTGATTGTGATGGGACTATTCTAGCTTTAGAATCCTTCAAAAATTAAAATTTAAGGCAATCAATTACTTAGAAGAGTACGAAAACATTTAGTTTATAGGAATTCTAGGTCTAGAATTACATGGATATTTATGAAGTTAGGGTGTTCGATAGATAGAATTGTTCTATTCTGAAAGATTTGAGCTGTCAATTGTATAGGATAGTGTTATTCTATGTTATATTCTAGTAAAAATGATTGGATAAATAATATTAAAGAAAAATCAAAATCATAATTTTATTTAATATGGTATAATATTTCTAATAATTTAAACATAATGAGGTAGTAATTTATGGATGAAGTTTTATTTTTTGGAGAAGATGACTTCGATATTCTTGATATTGATGGTTATGAACTAAAACCCTCAGCATTTTTTAATAAGTTACCAGAAATAGCTAAACCATTAGTCAAAAATGCAAATAAAATCTTATCTGAAGTAGAAAAAATGTTATATTCTGCTCCAGCCTTTATCAATGTTGTCCAATCTAGTATACCTGAAGAGGTTTTTCAGGCAATTCTTTCTCCAGAACAACGGGAACAAATTGCTCAAGGAGTGTTAAAATTAATGACAAAGAAAGATGGCTCTCTCTTGGCTGTATTAGTAAACACTAATACTAATAAAGTCATTGGAAATGTACCATTGAAATCTGTTAAGTTGACACCAGAATTAAATAAAGCGTTAGCCGATTATTCGTCACAAATTCAAATGGCTCAGATTGCAGAGGAGATTCAAAATGTACAATATGCTATTGAGGACGTCAGAAAAGGACAGGAGTCAGATAGACTTGCAATAGCCTATAGTTGTCAACAGAAACTCTTGCAAGCTAGAGAGATATCAGATTCAAACATTAGAACAATGATGTTACTGCAAGTTATTTCAGATGCAGAAGATAGTAGAAATCTCTTAATGCTTAGTCAAAAATCAAATGTAAATTTTATCAAAGAACAACCAGATTCTACTTGGGGTAAGTTATTAAAAGGGGATAAACCAGATAAAATTGAAGCTCGTATGAATGAGATTAGAGATGGATTAGCAGCTGTAAATATCGTTTCACTATCAGCAGCAATAGCCTATAATGAGTTGGGCGAGAAAAAAGCTGCTCAAAAAAGTTTGGATTACTTTGGGAAATTTATTAACGAAACTTATCTCAGTTCTCAGGAATTAGTAGAGAGACTTGATTTACTTGATCCTTCTCCTACAAATTACTGGACAAAAGAATTGCCAAAAATTGAAACTTCTATAATGAAATTACCAAATAAACCAGATTCTATTGAGACAGAGGTGCTAGAATGAAAGAAATAAAAAAATGTAAGACATGTACTAGGGATTTACCATCAAGTTATAAGCACAATAAGTGCGAATCGTGTAGAAACAAAAAAATAGATGAAGCAAAAAAGATACTTAAAGTTGTTGGACAAGTTGGAAGTGTGGTTACTCCAGTTGTAGTTGGTATGTTGATGAATAAAACTAAGAAAAAGAAGAAATAAACTAATCTATTAAGTACCTAGAAAGGAAAACTCTCAAATTGTCCTACAAATTTCTACTTTTCGACCTTGACCACACTCTTCTTGATTTTGATGCTGCTGAGGATGTGGCTTTGACGCAACTTCTAAAAGAAGAAGGGGTTGCAGATATTC
Source organism: uncultured Streptococcus sp. (assembly GCA_963527705.1). Lineage (GTDB taxonomy): Bacteria > Bacillota > Bacilli > Lactobacillales > Streptococcaceae > Streptococcus. The sequence continues at coordinate 12,978 of CAURTW010000006.1, read as the reverse complement.
AGGCTTATAAAGACTATTATGTTCCTATGAACAAGGCTCTCTGGAAGGACTTGGAGCAAAAGAAAATCAGTAAACAAGAGCTGGTTAACACGCGCTTTTCTCGTTTATTTGCTCATTTTGGACAGGAAAAAGACGGTAGTTTTCTAGCCCAGCGTTACCAATTTTACCTTGCACAGCAGGGGCAAACTTTTTCAGGCGCTCACGAACTTTTGGACAGTCTCATCGATCGTGATTATGACTTGTATGCTGCGACAAATGGAATAACTGCTATTCAGACAGGGCGTTTGGCTCAGTCTGGCCTGGCACCTTATTTCAATCAAGTCTTTATCTCTGAACAATTGCAAACACAAAAGCCTGATGCTCTCTTTTATGAAAAGATTGGCCAACAGATTGCAGGTTTTAGTAAAGAAAAGACGCTGATGATTGGAGATTCCCTAACCGCCGACATTCAAGGTGGCAATAATGCTGGGATAGACACTATCTGGTATAATCCTCATCATCTCGAAAATCACACACAAGCCCAGCCGACTTACGAAGTCTATTCTTACCAAGACTTGCTGGATTGTTTAGATAAACTGTAAAAAGTGGTTTAGAAAGCCACTTTTTGCTATAATAGAGGCAGTAAAAACGAAGGAATAGTTAACGATGTCAAGGCCAGAACTTTCTCTTTATGAACCATTGTATACACTAAAGGAAGTTGATCAAAATATCTGGATAGTGGATGGTGATTTGATTCAAATGGATATGAAGATCTTCAAACTTCCTTTTCAGACACGCATGACGGTGATTAAGTTAAATGATGGCAAACTTTGGCTTCATTCTCCTATTGCGCCAAACGAGAAACTCTTTACTGAACTGGACGCTTTGGGCAGAGTCGCTTACCTGATTTCACCAAATAAGATTCACTACGCCTATATTGCAGATTGGAGAAAAAGATATCCTCATGCGCAAGCATGGTCTAGTCCAGGAGTTGAAGAAAGAGCGAAAAGTCAGAATGTCAAGGTGGAATTTGATGCTGCCTTAACAGATAAGGCTCCTGACCTATGGTCTGATGAGATTGATCAGCTTATTTTTAAGGGAAGTTCTGTCATCGAAGAGGTCGTGTTTTATCATAAATCAACTAAAACACTCATTGTAACAGACCTTATAGAGAATTTTGAACCTGAAAAGATAGCTAGTCCAATCCGCAGAAAATTCTATCGTTTAGCTCGTGTAACAGCCCCTGATGGTCAAACTCCTATTGATTATCGGATGACTTTTTTAGGAAGACAAAGGGAAGCAAAGGTTTCCTTTTCCCGTATGTTAAACTGGAAACCGGATAAGATTATACTTGCACATGGTTTATGCTTTTTTAAAAATGGTACGGATGAATTAAGACGTGCTTTTAGATGGATAAGATAAAGGAGGGAAAGATGCAACACTCGTCTTGGCATGCTTTGATTAAGGCGCAATTACCTGTGGGTTATTTCGGGAAAATCAATCAGTTTATGGAGCAGGTCTATGCTCAGGGTACTGTTTATCCGCCCAAGGAAAAGGTTTTTCAAGCTCTCTTGACAACACCGCTTGAAGAAGTTAAGGTGGTGATTCTAGGGCAAGATCCCTATCACGGGCCAGGTCAAGCGCAGGGCTTGAGTTTTTCTGTACCGGACTCTATCCCAGCTCCACCATCCTTGCAAAATATCTTGAAAGAATTGTCAGATGATATCGGGGTTAAGAAATCTCATGATTTGACAGCTTGGGCTGAGCAAGGAGTCTTGCTTCTTAATGCTTGTTTGACAGTTCCTGCTGGACAGGCCAATGGTCATGCTGGGCAGATATGGGAGCCTTTTACAGATGCTGTGATTCATGTGGTCAATCATCTAGATAGACCAGTCGTTTTTGTACTCTGGGGAGCTTATGCACGTAAGAAGAAGGCCTTAGTTACCAATCCTCATCACTTGATTATCGAATCAGCCCATCCCAGTCCTTTGTCGGTTTATAGAGGATTTTGGGGTTCCAAGCCTTTTTCCAAAGCCAATGCATTCTTAAAAGAGACAGGACAAGAGCCAATCGATTGGCTTAGATAAGGAGAAAATATGCCTCAGTTAGCGACAATTTGCTACATTGATAACGGGAAAGAACTGCTCATGCTTCACCGTAATAAGAAACCCAATGATGTTCATGAAGGGAAATGGATTGGTGTGGGTGGTAAGCTAGAGCGAGGAGAGACGCCTCAGGAATGTGCAGCGCGTGAAATCCTTGAAGAAACAGGGCTCAAAGCCAAACCAGTTCTAAAAGGTGTTATCACTTTTCCTGAATTCACGCCAGATTTAGACTGGTATACCTATGTTTTTAAGGTGACGGAGTTTGAGGGCGACTTGATTGACTGCAACGAGGGAACGCTGGAATGGGTTCCCTATGATGAGGTTTTGAGCAAGCCGACTTGGGAAGGTGACCATACCTTTGTTGAGTGGCTTTTAGAGGACAAACCTTTCTTTTCAGCCAAGTTTGTTTATGATGGGGATAAATTGTTAGATACCCAAGTTGATTTCTATGAATAAAGGAGAAAGCAGATGCTATTAATCAAAAATGGTCGTGTAATGGATCCCAAGACTGGTTTGGATCAAGAGTGTGATGTTTTAGTCAAAGATGGGAAAATTATCAAAATTGCGCCTGAGATAAAAGAAGAAGCAGAAATAATTGATGCTACTGGTCTTGTGGTTGCTCCTGGTTTTGTTGACATTCACGTTCATTTCCGTGAACCTGGTCAAACCCACAAGGAAGATATTCATACTGGGGCCCTTGCAGCTGCTGCAGGTGGTTTTACAACGGTTGTCATGATGGCTAATACTAGTCCAACTATTTCAGACGTTGAGACTTTGCAAGAAGTTCTCCCGTCAGCTGCCAAAGAGAAGATTAATGTCAAGACGGTTGCGACCATTACTAAAAACTTTAATGGCCAAGATTTGACTGAATTTGAGGCACTCTTAGCAGCTGGAGCTGTTGGTTTCTCAGATGACGGTATTCCACTTGAAAGCAGTAAAGTGGTCAAGGAAGCCATGGAGGAAGCTAAAAAGCTTAATACCTTTATCAGTCTCCATGAGGAAGATCCAGGATTGAATGGGATTCTTGGCTTTAACGAAAATATTGCTAAAGAACATTTCCATATCTGCGGTGCGACTGGGGTGGCTGAGTATGCTATGATGGCGCGTGATGTCATGATTGCCTATGCAACTAAGGCCCATGTTCACATCCAGCATTTGTCTAAGGAAGAAAGTGTTAAGGTAGTGGAGTTCGCTCAGGGATTGGGTGCGCAAGTCACAGCAGAAGTAGCGCCACAGCATTTTTCTAAGACAGAAGCACTCCTCTTGACACAAGGTAGCAATGCCAAGATGAATCCGCCACTTCGTTTGGAATCAGACCGTCGCGCCGTTATCGAAGGTCTCAAGTCAGGTGTCATCACAGTTATCGCGACTGACCACGCGCCTCACCATGCGGATGAAAAAAATGTTGAGGATATCACGAAAGCACCATCTGGCATGACTGGTTTGGAAACTTCTCTGTCTCTCGGCTTGACCTATTTAGTGGAAGCTGGGGAATTGAGTTTGATGGAATTACTCGAAAAGATGACATACAACCCAGCCAAGCTTTATAACTTTGAAGCGGGTTACTTGGCTGAGAATGGTCCAGCAGATATCACTATTTTTGATGCTAAGGCTGACCGTCTTGTGGACTCCCATTTTGCTTCGAAAGCAGCTAATTCACCATTTATCGGTGAAACCTTAAAAGGGCAGGTTAAATACACCATCTGTATGGGACAAATCGTCTATCAAAACTAGGTAGGAGTCTGCTCTGTAAACCAAAATAATAGAGAGCCTATATGTACCAAACCCATCATTTTAAAGACAAATTTATCTTATTTTTAAAGATATTTTTCCCTATCCTGATTTATCAGTTTGCAAATTATTCTGCCTCCTTTGTTGATACTACGATGACAGGTCAATACAATACCATGGACTTGGCTGGTGTGTCTATGGCAACCAGTATCTGGAATCCTTTCTTTACATTCCTAACAGGGATTGTATCAGCCTTGGTGCCTATCATTGGTCACCATCTGGGGCGAGGCAAAAAGGAAGAAGTGGCCTCTGATTTTTACCAGTTCATCTATCTGGCCTTGGGTCTATCTGTGGTCTTGCTGGGGATGGTACTTTTCTTGGCACCACCAATATTGAATCATATTGGACTAGAGGCACCAGTGGCGGCAGTAGCGGTTCGTTATCTCTGGTTTTTATCTATCGGAATTATCCCCTTGTTGCTCTTTAGTGTCATTCGTTCCTTGCTGGATTCGCTGGGGTTGACCAAGCTGTCCATGTATCTCATGCTTTTGTTACTCCCTCTCAATAGCGGATTTAACTATCTCTTGATTTACGGTGCCTTTGGTGTTCCAGAACTGGGAGGTGCTGGTTCTGGTTTAGGTACTTCTTTAGCCTACTGGGTCTTGCTGGGAATTTCTGTTCTGGTTCTATTTAAACAGGAGAAGCTCAAAGCCCTACATCTTGAGAAACGAATTCCACTTAATATGGATAAAATCAAGGAAGGAGTTCGTTTAGGTCTGCCTATAGGGGGGACTGTCTTCGCGGAAGTGGCTATCTTTTCCGTGGTTGGCTTGATTATGGCTAAGTTCTCGTCCTTGATTATCGCTAGTCACCAGTCAGCTATGAATTTTTCAACTCTTATGTACGCCTTTCCTATGAGTATCTCATCGGCTATGGCTATTGTTGTTTCCTATGAAGTGGGAGCCAAGCGATTTGATGATGCGAAAACCTATATTGGTTTAGGAAGATGGACAGCCCTTATTTTTGCAGGCTTCACCTTATCTTTCCTTTACATTTTTAGAGAAAATGTAGCTAGTCTTTATGGGAACGAGCCAGAATTTATCGATTTGACAGCACGTTTTTTGACTTATAGTCTTTTCTTCCAGTTAGCAGATACCTTTGCGGCACCGCTTCAGGGAATTTTGCGAGGTTATAAGGATACAGTTATTCCTTTTTACCTTGGTTTGGTGGGATATTGGGGTGTCGCAATCCCTGTAGCTATGGTATTTGATTCCCTGACAGATTTTGGAGCTTATTCTTACTGGATTGGTTTGATTGTTAGTCTAATCGTGAGTGGGGCGCTCTACCGTTGGCGTTTAACTGTGATTATGAAGAGATTTGAATCCAGAAAAGCTTGATTTTTAGAATTCCTGCAAGCAAAAATATCCTTCCTTATCTGCATTATTTTTGCTATAGTTAAATTAGTAGTAGGCAAATGAGAATTTCAAAAATATAGAAACAATTGATATTCCACGCTACTTTACTGGTATCAGATATAAAGAAAAAGAAGTTGCTTATTTTTAGCAGCTTCTTTTCTTAATAATTATTTTACATAATTTAATTTATGTATTTTATAAACTATCTAGAGCATTCTTTTGTTCATCATTAACGATATGGGTATAGAGGTCAGTGACTTGTGTGCTGGCATGTCCTAGCTGGTGACTGACCAAAACTTGCGATTTAGTAGCATCATAGAGCCTGGTTGCCAGGGTATGTCTTAGTTTATGGGGTGTTACACGTACTTTGAAGTCCTCAGAGTACTTAGCAACCATTTTCTCAACGCTAGAAGCATCGATACGATTTGGGACACCTCGATAGAGAGTTAGAAAGAGAGCAATGTCCGTCTTTTCAGTCTTATAGCGTTGATTTCGAATGGCGAGATAATTCTCTAAATAAGATTTTGCAAAGGCAGCGACATTGACCGAGTCACGTTTGCCACCTTTTCTAGTGACATCGATAACCATCATTTTTAGATTGAGATCTCTTAGATCCAGATTAACAGCTTCAGATAAGCGGACACCAGACGCTAAAAGAAGGGCAATAATGGCCAAATCACGTTCTTTATTTTTATTAAATGAAGATAGGGCGCGATTTGAAAGTTGTTGTGGATACTCTTGGTCAATATAAGTTAGAAAACCTTCTGTTTCATCACCTAAAAAGAGTTTTTGCTTGATGTTTTCAGCTCTGGCAGCAAGTGTTTCTTTCTTTTTCTTGGTTGAAACTTTCTTCATTACATTACGATAGAAATAAGGTTCCCCCTGGTCGTTTTCAACCTCCTCGGTCAGATACTTGTAAAGACTAGAAAGTGCTGACAAAGTCCGATTGATAGTTGTCTGAGAAACTCCTTGCTTGGTTGTATTAGCATTCAGCAAAGGACGTTCACGTAGGTAAAGGATAAAAGATTCCATATCTTTCTTAGACATATTTTCCAAGACAGATAAAGGAATATCAGACATTTTATCAGCATTTGAAATGTCAGACTCTAAAACCCAGCTGAAAAATCGATCGTATTCCTTGAGATATTCGTACAAGGTTGTAAAACTGTAGGGCACAGCAAGCTTAGATTGGTAGTATTCCAGAACATACCAGGGCATGATTTGTTTTAGTTTGTCGATTCGCTCCAGTAAAATCTCACGTTTCATGTATTTTCTCCATAATTAAGTCTACTAGTAGTATAGCATAGACTCATATATTTTTCAAGAAAATTATAGTTTTTCGGAAAGATGTTATAGAGCGCATAGATGCAAAGAAAACTATATAACCATACCAAAAAAATACATTCTCTATACATCATCATACTTGACTAACATATTAGGTATTTTTGTTTCAAGACTTTTGCGGACTTTTCCTTGTATTGCAGTGTCCATTTGGCTGTTAATACTTGTTATTGTTGCTTTAGTATCTTTTGCAATTGTTTTCGACTTTTGATCAAAACTTTCTTTTATTTGATTTTTAGCGACCTTTGCCAATTGGCATTGAGCCAGAATACGATTTCTTTCCATCATTCGATACATTTGTTTTAAAGCGTATTGGTATTCATCATCAGTATAGTACTCATTCATTGGTGCTTGCATAATTTCTCCTTAATTTGTGAAATTCTTCATCTAAGATATTTTTTCTTTGTCGAAATTCTTTATCTATTTTTTCTTTTTCTTCTTCCAGTTTTATTTCATTAGTTCTATAGACTTGGTTAGAATGATATCTCAAATTTTCTATCTCTGTAAAGTACTCTCTAACACAATCAGCTGGTGATGAAAACTTTCTTAATACTAGGTACATTTTATCAGCTTCTTCGTTCATGATCTTTTCTAATCTTGCAGAACGTTCCTCTAATTCTAGTGTCTTTTTCTCTAACTTTTTCTTTTCCAGATAGTATTGTTCTTCGAGGTTAAGAATTTCCCTCTCTTTTTGTCTAATGGCATCCCATTTTACATCTCTGCTTTCCATTGTCTGAACTCCTTAGCAAATTGTGTGTCTGTTGCTACTGTTTTTTCGATGACTTCCTGTAATTGTTTATCTAACTGTTCAAATGCTTGGGCGGAAGCATTCATCTTAGTGGTTGTTTGAGTTGTTTCTGTCTGAAACGTATCGATAAACTGTGCTTGAGTGATACCTTGACTAGCAAAAATGGCATCAACCTCATAGGGAGCCAATGCTGTGTAGCTCGTAAAGTCGATTTTTGACCAAATTTCTTGTAATTCCTGATTGGCTTTTTTGGCTAAGGCGCTCACTTCATCAGCTCCAGTTCTTGCTGCTGTAGCCATAGATGATGATAGGATAGAACCTTGAGCTGCATCTAAGTATATTTCCTCAGAGCTACTAATGCCACCTGATGACAATTTTGACTTCAAGTCCTTGTAGTGAGACATGCCTCGGAGACTGTTGGCATACGCTCGATAAACACCACTAATTAAGGGTTTCCCACCTTTACCCTCAACAACTTGACCTGTTACTGGATCAAACTCCCAATCACCAATTTTGTGACTTGTCCCATCAAGCCAATGAATCGTGCTAGGCATAGAATTTGTAATATCAATCGGACTGGTGTACCTTTCTGGGTGATTAGAGTCATTCCAACGTACTACATCATCATGTTTTCTACGGTAATCTATAAACATAGCTGGATTATTTTCGATAAATTCTTTTTCTTCCAGTGTGAGTGCACCGTATTTAAACCAAGCATTGAAGGTAGTCGTAGGGATGTGGTATTTAGCCCCTACTTTCAGCATGTAGGATCCTTGTGAATAACCGGATAGTTGACTAACTTCATATCTAGGATCGTCCATAATCTCTTTTACAAATTGGTCAGCAACCTTATATTGCGGAGATAAGTAAGTTTGCCTTGCAATTATGGCACTATAGACATCGTATGTAAAAGGACCTTGTTTATTCACCGGACTATCAGGGTCCGTTCCAGCAGCAATCACAGCTACATTTTTATAATCTGGTTCGCCGTTGACCATAGGAGCTACCGCCAAACCATCAAAACCTGTTCCTAGGTCAGACTTAGTCGCAATAACACGGAATTCTTGACCATCTGAGGTGGTAATAGTGTTGGTTTCATTTTCATTTTTTGGAATATCTGTCACAAATTTCTTTTTATTTCTATCTGAAAATTCTTTATTAATACTATAGACCGCAAAATCTTGGTTTAAATTATTCAATTGATTATCAGTATAATTAAATACCATTATTGCTCTCCTGTTTCACCATTTGAATATTGCACTAATACAGTAGATTCTGTTTTACCAATGTGTTTTTTTAGTTTCAACCATTGTTGATTAATTTCCTCATCAGCATTTCCTTTCATAAGGCCATCGTGGTTTTCTTTATAAGTTAATCTGTGATTAATTCCATAAGTTATCATTTGATTATCACTGAACTTTATTTCAATATCACAAGACCATGATCCTGGCTTTTCACTATAATAAGGTTCCGTAATCTTGATTTCTTCTATCCCTTCATAGGAATTCTTTAAGGCATTTACCAAACTGACTTCGTACTCTCTATTCCGACGTTCTTCTTGAGATTTCCCTAACATGCTAAACATAAAAACACCTCCTGCTGTGATGGCTACGAGTAACACAACGATTAATAGCCATTTATAACTTTTTTTATTGCTGGAATTATTCATTTAAGTTGTTCTCCTTTTTCTTATTATACTATAAGATTAGCGACTATGTTACACTATAATAAGAAAAAGTTGTTTTACATCTTTTCTTTCCATTGTCGAAACTCCTCGGCTAATTGCTTATCTGTCGCCACTGTTTTTTCGATGACTTCCTGTAATTGTTTATCTAACTGTTCAAATGCTTGGGCGGAAGCATTCATCTTAGTGGTTGTTTGAGTTGTTTCTGTCTGAAACGTATCGATAAACTGTGCTTGAGTGATACCTTGACTAGCAAAAATGGCATCAACCTCATAGGGAGCCAATGCTGTGTAGCTCGTAAAGTCGATTTTTGACCAAATTTCTTGTAATTCCTGATTGGCTTTTTTGGCTAAGGCGCTCACTTCATCAGCTCCAGTTCTTGCTGCTGTAGCCATAGATGATGATAGGATAGAACCTTGAGCTGCATCTAAGTATATTTCCTCAGAGCTACTAATGCCACCTGATGACCATTTTGACTTCAAGTCCTTGTAATGAGCCATTCCTCGGAGACTGTTGGCATAAGCTCGATAAACACCACTAATTAAGGGGTTTCCACCTTTACCATCAACAACTTGACCTGTTACAGGATCAAACTCCCAATCACCAATTTTGTGGCTAGTCCCATCAAGCCAGTGAATCGTGTTAGGCATAGAATTTGTAATATCAATCGGACTGGTATACCATTCTGGGTGATTCAAATCATTCCAACGTACTACGTCATCATGTTTTCTACGGTAATCTATAAACATAGCAGGATTATTTTCAATAAAAGCTTTTTCTTCCAGTGTAAGTGCACCGTATTTAAACCAAGCATTAAAGGTAGTTGTAGGGATGTGGTATTTAGCTCCCACCTTCAGCATGTAGGAACCTTGTGAATAACCCGATAGTTGACTGACTTCATATCTGGGATCGTCCATAATTTCTTTTACAAATTGATCAGCAACCTTATATTGTGGAGATAAGGAGGTTTCTCTTGCAATAATGGCAGTGGAAACATCAATCTTAGTAGGACTATCAGGGTCCGTTCCAGCAGCAATCACGGCTACATTTTTATAATCTGGTTCGCCATTGACAATTGGTGCAACTGCCAGCCCATCAAAACCTGTTTCAATGTCAGACTTAGTCGCAACAACACGGAATTCTTGACCATCGGAGGTAGTTATAGTGTTGGTTTCATAGCTAGCTAATTCAGAATCAGGTTTATTAACAACAAGCTTTTTATATTTTCGTCTAGCAAACTCTTAATTCACACTGTAAACCCCATTATCTCTATTTAAATTATTAAGCTGTTTATCTGTATAATTAAATGTCATTATTGCTCTCCTTCGTCGTTATCAGAATAAGTTACCCTGATTTTCGAAGTGGTTTTACCCTTGTTTTCATTCAAAAATTGTCTATCTTTTATTCTTCCTTCCCATTCCAATGAAGCATCAGTTATTTCCTCAGTGTCTAAAGAATATCCAATCCCATACTTAATTTTTCTTTCATCTTTGAACTTGATTTCTACATCACAAGACCATGACCCTGGTGGGTTTGTATAATCAGGATTCATAATCTTGATTTCTTCTATCCCTTCATATGAATTCTTTAAGGCATTTACCAAACTAACTTCATACTCTCTATTCCGACGTTCTTCTTGAGATTTCCCTAATATGCTAAACATAAAAACACCTCCTGCTGTGATGATTGCGAGTAACAAAATGATTAGCAGCCTTTTATGACTTTTTTTATTTCTGGAATTATTCATTTAAGCTTTTCTCCTTTTTCTTATTATACTATAACCTAGAATAATTTAATCATTTTTTATAATATATTATAATATTTCTAACAAGAAATAACCGATCTCATTGCTGAGAATCGGTTTTCTAATATATTTAATTAAGATTTTTTTACATAACATAAATTATGTAAAAACTCCTACAACAACAAATCTTTGACTTTCCCAATTTCACTTTTTGGAATCACCAGGTGAATCATATCACCGAGATACATTCTGGTTGAGCCGTTAACGGTTTGGCTTTTACCGTTATGAACTTGGGTGGTGATGAGTACGTTATGTGGTAAGTTGAGTTCGTGTACTTGTTTTCCTGCTATTTTATCTGAAACAGGGATTTCAATGAGAGTGATTTCTCCTTCATCTGTCGCTTCTTCTGGCAGCATTTTTTCCAACATAGCCTCATAAACTGGCGCACCTTTAAGTAAGTCCATGATGATGTAGGCAACTAGGGTTACTAATCCAAGTGGCATAAGGTTGCGAATATCTCCTACCATCTCAGTTACGAGTATCATAGCAGTTAAGGGAGCCTTGGATATCGCTCCAAAATAGCCACTCATTCCCAGAATGACAAATATAGGGAATTGCTCTTGACTAACAAGACCAAGATTGACACAAATAACACCAACTAGGGCACCAAGCAAGGAACCTAGCGCCAGAATTGGTAGGAAAATTCCACCCGGAAGACCACTTCCATAACTAATCATGCTCCAAACAAAGCGAATCAAAAAGTAAACTAATAGAACTTGGAAACTAAAATCTTGCCCGGTTAGGGAAAGAACCAGCTGATTTCCACCACCTAGGATTTGAGGTAAGAAGATTCCGACTGGTATGATGAGAATGAAAGCCAGAATTGGATAATAAGTTCTATCCAAACGGATTTTTTGACCAAGCCAATTATAAACTCTGCCGACGTTTAATACAGCTTTCTCATAGAGAAAACCGGAAAGTCCTAGAAAAATCCCCATGAGGATGTAAATCCAATACTGATCTAAGGTCATGAGAGGGATATTATCAGGCATATCCAACACTGGTGTTAGACCAAATATGAGTAGTGAGACAAAGTTTGCTACGAGACTAGCTGCTAGAGTGGAGACCCAGAAAAAGCGTGAAAAGTGATGATAGACTTCTTCGACGACAAAGAGAAGTCCTGCAATCGGAGCATTAAAGGCTGCGGCTAATCCTGCTGCAGCACCACTGGCAATCAGGGAACGTTCCTCTACTGGACTGGATTTGAGCCATTTGGCAATTCCTTTACCACCGACCGCTCCAAGTTGAATACTTGGTCCTTCACGCCCCAGCATAAGGCCACTTGCAATAGCAAGAATTCCTAGAATATATTTTTTCCAAAGAACTCCCCACCAGTTGAGAGTCATGAGTCCCTTTAATTCAGCTTCAACTTGAGGAATTCCTGAACCTTTGATGTCTTTTTCTGACCGAGTTAATTTAGCACTGAGCCAACAAACTATTAAATAAAATAGACCAATGATAAAAAGATTGCGCACTAGGTGCGCTTGATCTTGATAAAGTCCTTGTATCAGGTGGAAACCCTTTTCGATTAAGAAACGAAAGGATCCGACGATTAGCCCGACGACGAGACCAACAATGACTCCTCGCCCAACTTGGGATAATATGGTGCTTGAGGCAAAGGCAAATTCTTTCTTGGAACTGAGTGTTTCTGACTGTTCCTCCATAATCATTCCTTCTAACTTAACTTTCTTTTTCTCCTGAAACCAGTGATTTAACTGGTTCAAAGCTGGTTCGGTGAATTGGGGTAACTCCTAGTTTTTCCAGTCCTTCTAGGTGTTTAGCTGTTCCATATCCTGCATTAGTAGCGAAATCATAGCCAGGAAACTGCTGATCATATTCCTTCATCAATTCATCACGGGTCACCTTGGCTACTATAGAAGCTGCTGCGATTGAGAGGGAATTAGCATCTCCTTTGATGATGGAGGTTTGTGAAATGGGCAAGTCCAGTTTCATAGCATCAATTAAGAGATGCTCAGGTTGAGGACTGAGCTGGGAGATTGCTTCTTTCATGGCCAGTTTGGTTGCTTCATAGATATTGACTTGGTCGATGATATGATTATCCATGATACCAATGCCGATTGACAAAGCTTGCTCCTGAACTGCTTGGAAAATCTCCAGATGTTTCTTTTTAGGAATTTTCTTACTGTCGTTGAGACCTTGAATCTTACAAT
>CAURTW010000005.1:0-38656 GCA_963527705.1 uncultured Streptococcus sp. | reverse complement strand
TCTTCAAGACTTCCTTAATCACACCGTACATATTTCCATGTGCAGCAGTCAATTTACCAATGATTGCATTGATAGCGTATTGTAATTCACGCGCTGTTTCCAAATCTTTGTCAGCAATCAATTGATTGAGTTTCAAGAAGAGTTCTGGCATGGCACCATATGTACCACCAATACCAGCTTTAGCACCCATGAGACGGCCACCTAAGAACTGCTCATCTGGACCATTAAAGACGAAGTGGTCTTCCCCACCAAGGCTCACAAAGGTTTGGATATCTTGAACTGGCATAGAAGAGTTCTTAACACCGATAACACGTGGATTTTTCAACATTTCAGTGTAAAGACTTGGAGTCAAAGCAACACCTGCCAATTGAGGAATGTTGTAGATGACATAGTCTGTATTTGGAGCTGCAGAACTGATATCGTTCCAATATTTAGCAACTGAGTATTCTGGCAAGCGGAAGTAAATCGGTGGAATTGTTGCAATGGCATCTACACCCAAGCTTTCTGCGTGGCGAGCAAGTTCCATACTATCTTTGGTATTGTTGCAAGCAACGTGGGCAATAATAGTCAATTTACCTTTGGCTACCGCCATGACTTCTTCCAAAATTAACTTGCGATCTTCAACGCTTTGGTAGATACATTCACCAGAAGAACCATTGACATAAAGACCTTGAACACCTTTATCAATGAAGTATTGAACCAAGGCACGCGTACGCTCTGGACTTACTTCTCCTTGATCATCATAACATGCGTAGAAGGCTGGAATGACACCTTCGTATTTTTTCAAATCTGACATAGATTTTCTCCTAAGATTTCTTTTTTTCTGCTGAGAGCAGTTCTATTTTTTACAAGTTTAGTATACACCTTGTGAAAATCGCTTTCAATATCTTGTATACACTTAGATTTTAGTTTCTACCTGTATTTTAGAAACTGTAACGATTGAAAGTAGTTTCAGAAACAAGCCATCCTACTGGTATTTGGTGAAGATTTTCTCCATCAAACCTGCTTGGAGAAAGACCAGCAAACCAAAACCAAAGAGGATAAAAGCTGATCCACCCAAGAGGAGAGTGAAGGCGGATAGATAAAGAACCATCACAATGAGAAAGAGAATGGCTAACATGAGGAAGAACCATGGAAAGTTAAAACTTGCCAAGATAAGCCCTTTTTGCAGCACTTCTTTCCAAGACAGATCATAGCGGGCAGCGATGGGATAACTAGCTAGCATCACGAGAGTGAGGAAGATGAGAATCCCCAAACAAATTGCTTTCACAATCTGGAAAGGCAAAGCTGTCTGTCCCCAGAAGAGATAGAGGTCTAGAAGGCTTAATGACACAATGCCTAACTCTAACAGACCCAACTGAAGCCCCAGTTTCAAATTTTGCTTGAAGGCCCTTATATAAGTTCTAAATACTGGTACCCGTCTGCTTCTCTTAATCTCAAACATGGTTTCATAGAGGCTGATTTTTGCCACTCCAATCGTCACGATGGGCAAACAAGAGACGACAAAAAGAAGATTGACTGTGACGATATCCAAAACCTTTTCACTAAAACGCATGAGAAAGTTGTCTGTATCAAATGCTGCCTTGATAAGGCTTACTCCTTTTTGTGCCATTTTTGCTCCTCCTGATTCTTTTAATCAATCAAAATTTTAAAGAGATATTTGCGAACCTTCTCTTCCATACCTGCATAGCCATTTGGCTGGTGTGGTTCTCCTGGGAAGAAAATCGCAAAATTGTGATAACCCAACAAGAGTGGGTATTTTTCATGACAATGGACAAAGCCAATGTCGCTCGCTTCGTCGAATGCTACCGCTTCGTCTTTGATACGTGAACCGTAGCTCGAATATTCATGTCCTTCTACCAGCAAATGCAAGTCTGCATAGTTCTTATGATGCTCAAATTGATCATTTTCAGCTTGATTGAGGACATTTTCCTGAACAACTAGAAAGACCTTGTCCCCGTCGATCTCATACTTACCTAATTCAAATGAATCTTTACGATGCTGGTAGAGATAGTCGATAGCCTTGTCTAGATTGGGATGAATCCCTTTGTAAAAGGTGATGTTTTTCAAATCGTCAAAAATCATACTCTTTCCTTCGTTTCTGATAGTTAACTAAAATCATTCTTAAGTTGATAAGTGTCTAACAAAATATCTAAGGTAAGCAAATACCCAACATTTTGTAGACACTTATAACCTCTATATTTCCATAGCATGTCAAGACCACTTCCGCAATCTTGACACACCAGTTTACTTTTCTTAACCTTTGACCGCTCCCATAGTAATACCCTGAGTGAAGGATTTTTGGAAGACTAGGAAGACTGTTACGATTGGCACTGCTGCAAGAGCGGCACCCGCCATGATCAAACCATAGTTGGTTGCCATTTCAGCTTGCATAGTTGCAACCCCAAGTGAGATGGTCAAGTTTTGACGTGAAGTCAACATAACCAACTGCATAAAGTAGTCGTTCCAAGTATTGATGAAGGTAAAGATTGCAAGGGCTGCAAATCCTGGTTTCACGATAGGGAAGGCTACGCTCCAGAAAGTACGAATCTCACCACAACCGTCTATTTTAGCTGATTCAAGCAATTCTGTTGGGATATTTTCACTGAATTGTTTCATAAGGAAGACCCCAAATGGCCATCCAATCAAAGGCAAGATAACTGCCCAAAGAGTATCGTGAATTCCCATGAAGTTAACGATACGTACCAATGGTACAAGGACAACTTGTTTTGGAAGAGCCATGGCAGCGATAAAGACTGCAAAGAGGATGCGTTGACCATAGAAACGTTTTTTAGCCAAGACATAACCTGCTAGAGAAGAGGTTGCGCAGACTAGGAACATGGTTACCAATGAGATAAATACAGAGTTCCACATCCACTGCATAGCAGGGTTTTGCACCATGAGTTGTTGGAAGTTCTCCATGGTTGGCATTTTAGGGAACCACTGTGGTGGAATCATAATGGTATCAGGTTGTGATTTGAAGGCCCCTGTCAAGATCCAGTAGAATGGAAAGATGAACAGTACGGTCAACAAGAGCAAGATAATCGTTGAAATAACAGTGAAAGCTGTTAAGGGTTTCTTTTGTGTAGGTTGCATAACTGTCTCCTTTCTTTAGTATTCTACGTCGTTTCCGAGGATCTTGAATTGAGCAAAGCTGACAATGGCAATCATCACTGCCAAGAAGACACCGATAGTATTGGCATAGCCGTATTCTGTCAATTGGAAGGCTTTTTCGTAAAGGTAGTACATCAAGGTACTTGTTGAGTAGTTTGGACCACCAGAAGTCAACAACTGAATCAAGGCGAAACATTGGAATGAGTTGATAGTCGTAATAATCGCGATGTAAAGAGTTGTTGGAAGAAGGCTAGGCCATTTGATCTTCCAGAAGACTTGAAACTCAGTCGCACCGTCTACACGCGCTGCTTCAACAAGTGAGTTGTCAATATTCCCCATGGCGGCGATATAAAGAATAATCGGTTGACCAACAGATGTTGTCAAAAGGATGATCATAATCGCTAGCAAAGCCCAGTTTTTGTCACCCAGCCAAGAAATGTTTTGGCTGATGATATGGCTTGACTTAAGGACAAAGTTTAGAATCCCTGATAGTGGGTCATAGATCCATTTCCATACAACCGTTACGGCAACACTACCTGTAACTACAGGAAGGAAGAAGACGAAACGATAGAAAGAACGGGCAATGGCATTTTGATGATAGGTTTGAGATGCTACAAAGAGCGAGAAGAGAACCACAATCGGAACAGATCCAATAACCAGGATAACGGTATTGATCAAAGACTTCACAAAGACAGGGTCTTTAAACATGCGAATGTAGTTGTCCAAGCCCACAAACTCAAATTTAGTCATGGAGTAGTTAAAGAAACTTGTAATGAATCCCATAATCATAGGAGCCAAGACAAAGATGACAAAGAAGAATAACACTGGTGCTAGGAAAGCGTAGGAAATCACTGTTTCCCGCATACGAATTTTATTGACTTTCACAGTCGGCACCTCTCTTTCAAATAGAATAGTTTTTGATTTTCTTGAACTGTTTTAAAACCAAAATGAAATTTTTTAAGATTCGCTTATGTAAGAACTTCATTTTAGTTTCGTGACAGTTCCTACCATTTCAAACAAAAGTCCCCCTTTTCTTACACCATAGTGCACAGGGAAAAGGGGGGAATCAATCTGACTTAGTGCTTATTGTTTTGTAGCTTTTTTGATAGTTTCGTTAGCTTTTTCAGTGAAGGCTTTCAAAGCATCTGCTGGTTTTTCGTCACCATTTGATACAGATTGCAACATTGGGAACCAAAGTGTTCTCATTTCAGCAAATCCATCGATAGTGTTGTAATATGGTGAGTAGTATTTAGTCCAGCCACTGATTGTTTCCATACGTTTGTCTTCATAAAGTTTGCCAAATGAAGTACGAACTGGGAAGGCACCTGTACGAACTACGTCTTTAGGACCCCATTCTTTGTCATCTGCGATGAATTGAACGAATTTCTTAGCAGCTGCGATTTTCTTATCGTCTTTGTTGTTAAATACTGCAAATCCGTTTACAAGGTATTCAAGAGATGGTTTACCAGAGTCTGATGGGAATGGTACTTCAACCACATCTACCTTACTTGCTTCCAAGAGTTTCGCTTGGATACCGTTTTGAGCTGGTGCCCAAAGGATTGTGTATGAAGTTTGACCGTTGGCAAAGTTTTGGATGTCTGCTCCACCGTCAAATTGTGAACCGTTGTTCAACAAACCGTCTTTAATCCAGCTAGCAGCTTTTTCAAGACCTTTGACGAATTTAGGATCGTCTGTTGTATATTTGGTTACGTCTTTGTCTGTTACAGAACCGCCATAAAGGTTTGCGATGAAGGCACGTGTTCCTTGGTCTCCCCCTTGACCAGAACTGAACAATGAACCTGGTGTATATCCTTTATCTTTAAGCGCTTTCAAAACTTTTTCAAAGTCATCAGTTGTCCAACCTTCTTTTACAAGGTTTGCAACTCCTGCATCTTCCAACATTTTCTTGTTCATAGCCATGTAGAATGGAGCTGAACTGATTGGATACATGTAAGCTTTGTCGCCAGCCTTACTTGCTTGTACGATATTTTCGTTGTTCACATCTTTGACGAATTCGTCTGTGAAGAGGTCGTTCAACTCAGCCAATTTACCATTTTTACCGTATTGGATGATACGCCCTGGTGCGTCAAAGAGTACGTCTGGCGCTGTTCCTGCTTCGATAGCTGTTGTAATCTTTTCTGGACCTGACTTGAAGTCGATGGTTTCCAATTTCACTTTTACATCTGGATTTGCTTTTTCAAAAGCTTCGATGATTGATTTTTCATAAGTTCCAACACCGTCACCAGTTTTTTCTTGTGTGAAGACTGGGAATGCCCACCAAGTGATTTCTGTTTTTCCGCTATCGCTACCAGAATTTGCAGCCTCTTTACTTCCACCAGAGTTACCACAAGCAGCAAGGCCAAGAATCGCAGCACCCGCAAGTACTGTACAAGCTAGTTTTCTAAATTTCATTTGTATTCTCCTAATTGATAAGCGTATCCATATTGGATAATGAGTAAGATTGCATTTGTATACGTTTTCATTTCATCCGACGCATCCATCACTCTCCTCTGTTTTTAAATTGTGTTATTTAAGACCAACAACGAATCGTTCTGTAATCTCTTTTGGTCTAGTAATAGCGCCACCTACAACGATGCCTCGCACACCATATCCCAGGATTTGTTTGGCTTGTTCTGGTGTATGAATTTTCCCTTCTGCAATGACATCTACACCGGCATCACAGAGTTTTTTAATTAATTCAAAATCGGGACCATCCACTTTTGGACTGTAAGATGTGTATCCTGATAAGGTTGTTCCGACAAAGTCAATTCCTGCTTCAACAGCTGCCAATCCTTCTTCGAAAGTACTTGTATCAGCCATCAAGAGCTGGTTCGGATATTTTTCCTTAACCTGACGAATAAACTCTTGAATCTCTAAACCATCGTAGCGTTCACGCTTGGTACAATCCAGAGCAATCACCTCGATGTCAAGCTCTGCTAATTCATCAACTTCTTTCATAGTAGCAGTGATGAAGGGTTCTTGAGGTGGATAATCTCGTTTAATTATCCCAATGATTGGAAGGTTGGTAACCTCCTTGATTTCCTTGATATCGCGAACACTATTTGCTCGGATACCGACTGCTCCACCTTGCTCAGCCGCTTTGACCAGCAAGGGAATGACTCCTCCCGCTTCTGTATAAAGCGGTTCGTGAGGAAGGGCCTGACAAGAAACGATGATTCCATCTTTGATTTGGGCAATCAAGGCTTCTTTAGTAATCTGTGGCATCCTCTTTCCTCCTTTTCTTTGTTCTTATGGGTTTATTATATATCATTTGTGAAGCGCTTTCAATACTTTGTAGTAGAATAGATTTCAGTTTCAAAAGTACTTTATAGAACAGCAGTTTCTGAAAGTAGTTTCAGCTTTGTCTTATTCTCAATTCGCTTAGAATCTAAAATGATAAAAAGAGATAGCCCCTTTCGAACGGGCCATCTCTTTTCTCACTAACGATGAGAGAAATTCATTTTATTCAATACCTAGTCTAATCTTCTTTTCGTTTCTTTCCTAACGTCAAGACAGATAAGAGACTTGCCACTAATCCCAGAGAAATAAGGGTTGTGTTTTCTTTACTTCCGGTATTTGGTAGTTCATTTTGTTTAGCCACTGATGCTTGATAAGTAGCATCTTGTCCGAAAGTTAACTTGTTAGCTGGACGTTCGTTTGCAGCAACTAAGACTGGTTTAGTTTCTCCCTTGTACTTTGACACTTCATGGACTGCTGCCTCAGCGCCATTGACTCCTCCCTTATATTCAGGAAGGTTATTTGAAACTGCCAAGACAAAGTTTGCACCTCCGGTATATTCCGGAACCTCATTTGAAGCTGCTAAAACTGCATTTACGCCCCCATTGAATTCTGGAAGTTCATGGACCGCTGCTTCACTTCCATTTACACCATGAGTAATCTTAGAGCCAACTACTGAAACAGGCAAATTATGCATACTTTCGATAGCGCCTTCTGCTAAGCCCGTAACTGTTTGACCAATATCCTCAGGATCTACTGTAAACAATAGCGTCTTGGTATCATACTGCGTCATAAAGGTAGCTGTCTTACCATTTGCAAGCTGTAATGTTGGTGCTTGATTGACCAATACTTCTGAATCAAATTCCATGGCAATAATGCCTTGCCCCATATGAACTGCATGTGTAACTTTTACTTCTGTAGGAGAAACCATATCCTTGCTTAAGAAATCCCAATTGAATTTCTTATAAGACAAGGTATATTCGTTTTGGTTGTTATCTGCATGCTCATAAAGCAAACCATATTCGCCATTTCCGAGATCTTGAATAGAATTGTAGGCAAACTTACCACTTTGAATAGGATTATGCTTAAGCCAAGTCAATTCTCCATTTTCTTCAACTCGTGCCAAATGGACTAAACCATTTTTACGTTCACGGCCTGGTCCAGCAGCATTGCTAAGAAGAATGTATTCTTTCCCATCATGCATCGTATGAATAGCTGACATTTGAACATAGGCATCTTTCACTTCTGGATAACGTTTGATTTCCTTTTCCCACGTAGCTCCACCATCTTTACTTGTAGCAACTTGAAGGTCCCCTGTCAAACCACGCATGAAGAGTTTAAGATCACCATTATTTAATTGTACAACGGAAGATTCAGTATTTTGAGCACCACTGTTGTTCATTGTAGATGAATGAATAATTTCATTTCCTACAGGACGATTATCATTCACTGCATCACCCATATGCCAAGTCTTACCATGATCATCTGAATAAATAATTCTAGATGATTGAGAACCATTGAGGTGACTTGTTTGGTTTGTTGTATAAGTTGGTACAATAATTCTGCCTTTATGAGGTCCGGTATGAAGCGTAATTCCTGTTCCAGGTCCAACCCCTAGGAATTTCATCCAATCAGCTTTTACCATTGGGGTAATATCTTGAGGTGCTGACCAAGTCTTACCATCATCATCACTGTAAGACATCCATAGATAAGAATCCTTAGCAACTCTAAATGGAGACGTTTTATTGCTTGTGAAATAAATATTTCCTAATAGTTGATCCCCTTGATATAAATCGCCCTTATCACTATAAGCTGGTTTCACTGGATTTACAACAACACGATAATCTGTTGCTTTGCCATCTGGTGTATACACTGTACCATTTTCACGAATTATGTAGGAACCTTCTTCGCCTTCTTTGTAGAGGATTTGGTAAGTTTTTCCATCGATTTGTTTATAGGCTTCTTCTCTTTGAGCAGCCATTCCAAAGATTCCTTGCCCTTCTGGGAACATATCATAGATTGAAAAAATTCGTTTTGTTGCAGGATCTTGAACCAAAACCATATCGATGTTCACTGGTGAACTAATTGATGGATTAGAAGCTTTTGGATTGTCTCGTAAATTTGTAATCGTTACTCGATCGCTCCATGTTTTCCCCTTATCCTCACTTCGTCTGACGACCATACCGATATCACCCCAGTCATATTGGTGTAAGCGGCGTTCGTCAGCACCAGCAATCAAGGTTCCTTTATCAGTTTTAAGAAGAGCAGGAATACGATAACTCTTGATACCATCTTTATTTGGTTTATTATGCATACCACCTTCAAAGACATCTTGTTTTTCAGTAACTTTAGCCCCTTCTGGTAGCTTTTGTTCCAAATCAGATCTCTCAAACAATTGGCTCCGTTTTTGAACTTCCTCTGGAGTTAATACACGATCATAAACACTCAAATTACGAACCTGTAAATTTGCTCCCCAAACTGATCTCCCTGCCCGATTTGTTGCACCAAGTTGAGCATGGGTAATATCTGGCATATCCTTGATAAATTTACCAGATTTCAAGCTGGTACGCGATAAAACACCATTTACATAGAGTCTAACTTTTCCTCCTGGATTTTCTGCATTCGGTCTTTCTACAGTAAAGGTAACTGAATTCCACTGCCCAGGCTTAATTTTCAATGGAGCATCTGTATATTTATCATAAAATTGTGTTCCATTAGCATCACGTCCCTCAATTAAGGCTGTATTATTGAGAACAGCCATGGTGAAGTACTCATCTTTTTTCTTATCACTAGACACTGAGAATAGATTATAAAAATCTGGAGCTTTGGCATCTGGCTTGAATTCCATATGAATGGTCGCATTTTGAAGTTTCTTCAATGCATTTAATTCACTAGCTAAATCTACACGCTGACCATTCTTCGAATTTGTTTCAACATCTTCTTTTTCCACTACTGGAGTTGCGTTTGCGATATCTCTAGCATAGTAGTCTCGAGGAATCACGCCCTCTTCTTCTTTATCTTGGTCCTTGTTACTGGCTTCTGTAGTTGCAGAATCTGTTTCTGGTTTATCAGCAGGAGCTGGTGTATTTTCAGCTGCAGGTTTATTTGTTGGAGTTGTCGTCTCTGCTTCAGTAGTCTCATTTTTCTTTAACTTATCCTGATCAACTTCCACACCATTGTCTTTCGCTGTAGCCAATTTTCCAGCTAGTTCACTATCTAAATGAGCAAGACTTCCTGAAGAAACTTCTTTTGGTAATTCTGATAATCCTTGATTATTATTTTCAGCAGCAGTTACAGTTGAATTTCCTTGTTCATTTGCCAATACAGGATTTACTCCAAACACTACTGCACCAATGGTTACAGAGGCTACACCCACTGCAAATTTACGAATGCCATATCTTTGTTTTCTATCAAAATTCTTTTGATTCATCTTTCTACCTTTCAATTTCACGAAAAATAAAGCGTTTTCTTTTTGGTTTAAAATTTTTACTCCCCATCATAGGAAAACACAAGAAAGCAATTAATAAACGAGAGTTGCTCTCTTTCAAAATTTAGCTAGCTGCAATCAAAACAGTAGCTCTTTCACTCCTTTCCTAGACACTTTTTCTTTATTATACAATAAAGTCACAGGTTTATCTTGAGCTTGCCATAGAATAGATTTTACTTTCAGCAATATTTTAATATTTTAATATTTTTAAAAGTACTTTCAACATTTATAACAAAAAGAGAGCTACTAGGCTCTCTCATTCATTATTTTACATACTTAAAAGGAATCTCACTGCCACAGAGCCAGTTGTAGACTTGGTCATTGACAAAGACATTCATGGCTTCGTGAGAATACTCAGGCATGATGCGATAGGCCTTATCGCAGGTCAGCCGGTTATAAATCGCAAACTGGGTAATAGGATAGCAAACATCATCGTCCAAGCCCGTAATCATCTTAACCTCACCCTTGATACGATGGGCAAGATTTTTCACATCGATATAAGCAAGGGTCGCCATGATCTCCTCCTCAGTTTCATGGAAGGGGTCGTGAAACTTGAAATAACGGAAAAGTTCGTCATAGGCTTCACTTGTATTACCAATCTCAAGCACTCGTCTAAAGTCAGACAAGAAAGGATAAATGGCAACTGTTTTCTGAATTCGAGGACTGAGCGCTGCTGCAACTAGAGCTAGAGCACCTCCTTGTGAGGCACCATAGCTAGAAAGACGCTTCTCATCAACCTGAGACAGACTGGCAACAATTTCAACCAACTGGTAAATATCCAGATAAACATCCTTATAAAAGAGGTGATCCCGACCTTCCACAGCCCCACGGATGATATGTCCTTTAACTGTATTTCCTAGAGGAGAACGCAAACCGTCCTGTGAATAACCTGACTGCCCCCGCACATCCATTGAAACAACACCGTAACCAGCCACAGTATAGGCTAGCATGTCAGCCCAGTCCCAGCCACGTCCCATATAACCATGGAAATGGAAAATCATTGGAACTTTATCCTCACTTTTTGGAAGAACGACACGTGCATAGACCTTGCCTTCATTGCTTCCTTCAAACGTTAACTCATAGCACTTGACTTGAGGAATGTGGAAATCTCTATCCTCCAACTGGTAGGCTGGAAGAGTGGAAACTTTTTTCACTTCCTCATCCCAGAAAGCATCAAAGTCTTCTGGAACCTCATCCCTTCCTAGATAGGTCTTAATTTCTTCTAATAAAGCTGGATTTTTCATAACATACTCCTTTTGATTTGTAATCGCCATCATAACTGTAGCATATCTAAGAAAGCAATGCAAGAAAGAAGGGTAAATAGAGAATGAATTTAGATTTTCTTCCTTTAATCTTACAAACTAAAAGTAGTTTTAAAAACGAAAAAAGAGCAGTTCCGCTCTTCCTTCTATTCAATCTTATTTTGTTGCTTCTTTCTTTTGGAAAGTGGTTTGGTAATTTACTTTAATCGTTACTGTCATGTGAGAGTCCTCGTTTCTTTTTGATGACTCTAGTATAAAAGCCAAACCTGAAAGCTAGCTTAAGATTTCCTTAGAGAAAGCTTAATCTAGATGTTCTTTCTTTTCCAAATGAAGAGCAATCATGCGCCACTCTGGATCCTCTTGCCAACCCTCGATAGAACTAATGTAGCTAGCAACCTTTCTGGCTTCTTCTAAAATCGGAAAATCTTCGATAATATCAGCCACTTGAAACTCTGGAAGTCCTGACTGTCTGGTTCCAAAAATTTCACCTGAACCACGCATTTTCAAATCTTCCTCCGCAAGAACAAATCCATTGGTCGTTTCTGTCATGATGCGCATGCGGTCTTTCCCAGAATCCGTCTTGGGATTGGCAACGAGAACTGCATAGGACTGCTTGTCTCCCCGACCAACACGACCTCTGAGCTGGTGAAGCTGGCTGAGACCGAAGCGATCGGCATCCATGATAATCATGACGGTCGCATTGGGAACATTGACCCCAACCTCGATAACCGTCGTCGAAACCAGAATATCCGTTTTTCTCTCTTTGAACTCCTGCATAATCTGGTCTTTTTCATCACTCTTCATCTTACCATGTAGAAGAGCCACCTCTGCCTTACCTGCAAAATGAGCCGTCAACTCCTCTGATAAGGCAATGGCATTTTTCAAATCCAGAGCTTCTGATTCTTCAATCAAGGGAGAGATGACATAGGCTTGTGAACCTTTTTGAATTTCCCCCTCTAACCAAGTCAAGACCTGAGGTAGTTGCTCATGCTTGATCCAGCGTGTCACAATAGGTTTTCGGCCTGCTGGCATCTGGTCGATAATGGAAACATCCATATCTCCAAAGGCTGTGATGGCCAAGGTTCGTGGGATGGGAGTCGCCGTCATCATGAGAACATCTGGGTTGTCCCCTTTTTCCCGTAAAATACGCCTTTGCCCCACACCAAAACGGTGCTGCTCATCGATGATAATCAAACCAAGGCGAGCATAATCCACCCCATCCTGAATCAGAGCGTGAGTTCCGATAATCAAATCAGCTTCACCCTTGGCAATAGTCTCCAAGACTTCTCTCTTTTCTGCAGCTTTCAAGGAACCTGTCAAAAGAGCCAGTTTCAAGTCTGGAAAAAGGTTCTGTAAACTCTCAAAGTGTTGCTCTGCAAGGATTTCTGTTGGCACCATGAGAGCAGCCTGATAACCAGCTGTCACCGCCGCAAACATAGCCAAACCAGCGACTACCGTTTTCCCGCTCCCCACATCTCCTTGCAAGAGACGATTCATGTGGTGATCCGACTTCATGTCAGTTAAAATTTCCTGCAAACTCTTTTCCTGAGCTGGAGTCAGGGCAAAAGGTAGGCTTTCCTTGACTGTTGTCACTTTTTCCTTAGACCAATTCAGAACCAGACCACTTCCCTGAACTCTATTTTCAGACTTGAGCGTCTGCAACTGCATTTGGAAATAAAAGAGCTCCTCAAACTTGATACGGCGAAGAGCCTGCTTATATTCTGCCAAATCATTTGGAAAATGCATAGCTCGGACAGCCTGACAACGGGACATGAGTTTGTATTTGTCCAGCAAAGACTGGGGAAGATTTTCCTCTATCAAGAGGTCCAGTCCTTGATCAAAGGCCGTCTTGATGACCTTGACCAGACTGGCCTGACTGATTCCCTGAGCCAAGCGATAGACAGGTTGGAGGTCATCTTCCACCTGAGCCAGGACCTTCATCCCAGTCAGACTAGCCTTGGCGCGGTCCCATTTTCCAAAGACGGCAAGGGTTGCTCCCAACTCTATCTTATCAGCTAGATAGGGCTGGTTAAAGAAATTCACCGCAAAAACGACTTCTCCCTGCTTGAGGCTAAAACGCAGGCGATTGCGCTTGAAACCATAATACTGGACACTAGCAGGAGTCACGACTTGACCAGACAAAACCGCCTTTTCTCCGTCTTCCAGCTCCATCACCTGCTTGGTTTTAAAGTCTTCATAACGGAAAGGAAAGTAGAGCAAGAGATCTTGCAAGTTTTCAATTCCTAGTTTGGCGTATTTTTCTGCTGACTTTGGTCCCACACCAGGTAAGACATGCAAGGGTTGATGTAGATTCATGCTCCACTCCTTTCTTTTCTAATAATATTCTCTCGGAATGCGGTCGCTGAGAAGACAAACCACTTCATAGTTAATGGTTCCACGGTAGGTCGCTACCTGAGTAGCTGTGATCTCCTTGCCCCCATTAGAACCAATGAGGGTGACTTTGGTTCCTAAGGGATAAAGCTTAGGCAGACGAATAGTGATTTGGTCCATCGAAACCCTGCCGACGATTGGACAAGCTTGGCCATCTACCAAGACAGAAAAATTCTGCATGTCACGTGTCCAACCATCCGCATAACCAATTGGTACCGTCGCGATGACTTGCTCGCTATCCGCCTGATAGGTCGCCCCATAGCCCATGCAAGCTCCAGGTGAAACTGTCTTGACATGGACCAGAGCCGATTCCAAGGTCAAGGCTGGAGTCAAGTCATAGGGTAAGTCCAAAACCTCTCCACTTGGATTAAGACCATACATGGCATCTCCCATACGGATCGCATTAAAAATAGTCTCTGCATGCCAAAGAGTCGTTGCCGAATTACTGGCATGAACCAGCTCTGGAAGACCTTTCATACTAGCCAAAATAGTTTTAAATCTCTCTAACTGGGCATTAAAGTAGTCATCTGATTCCTCGTCTGCAGTAGCAAAGTGGGTAAAAATCCCTTCAACACCAGCACCATGTTGTTGGAGTAAATCTTGAGCCTGCTCAGCCTCACAAGCCTCTCGAAAGCCAATTCGTCCCATTCCTGAGTCAATCTTAAGGTGGACTGTCAATCCAGTTAGATCCGCTTCCTTATCTAAGAGTGCTTGAATCCACTCCAGCCCAGCCACTGTCAAGGTGATGTCGTATTCTTTAGCAAGAGAAACAGCTTCGATTTCAGAAACTCCTAAAATGAGGATTCGGTTGCTGAGTCCAGCCTGTCTGAGTTCAATAGCTTCATCAATATTGGAAACGCAAAAGCCATCAACATCATCTTGAATTGCCTTAGCAACGGCAACAGCTCCATGACCATAGGCATTAGCCTTGACTACTGCAAATTTAAGCGTTCCTTCAGGGATATGATCCCCCATTTGCTGAATATTTTGTCGAATAGCTCCCAGATGAATCAGAGCCTTGGTTGGTCTATGCGGACTAGCTTTCATGATTTTCCTCCAAAATGACACTGGCTGTCACAAACTGATCGGTATGGCTGATAGACAGCCAAATCTTTCCTGAAAATGGTGTCTGACTAAAATAAGGCGCCCCGCGTTCATTGTTCAAGACTTCTAAATCCTGAAAACCGAGCTTGCCAATACCTGTTCCCATTGCCTTAGAAAAGGCTTCTTTAGCCGACCAGCGACCAGCTAAATATTCAATCTGCCTGCGCCCTTTGAGACTGGTGAAGCGCTCCATTTCCTTAGCGGTCAGCACGCGCTTAGCAAATCCTTCATGTCGTGTAACTGCGCTTTCTATCGAAGCCAATTCTTCGATGTCAATTCCGTGTCCAACTATCATTCTCATCAAAAGGAGTTGAGATTCCCCAACTCCATCCTTTTCACTTATTTTGTCAAGGTAGCATAAATCTCTTCTACCAAAGCCTCTGTATTTTCCCAACCTAGACAAGGATCGGTAATGGAGCAACCAAAGACCTCTGGTTGATTTTGACGACCATCTGCTAGGTAAGATTCAATCATAAAGCCTCGAACTGTCTTTTTGATTTTCTCATTCCAATCACGATTCTGCAAGGTCTGGCGAACAATTCGAATCTGCTCCATATATTGCTTTCCTGAGTTATCATGGTTGGTATCGATGAGGATAAAGGGATTTTCAAGCCCCATGGCTTCATAGCGTTCAATGGCATTTAGCAGGGTTTCATAGTAGAAGTTAGGTTCGTTTTTCCCATATTCATTAACTGCGCCACGAAGAATGACGTGAGCCAAGGGATTTCCTGAAGTCTCAACTTCTTGGCCATGAAAGAGGAAGGTTTGTTTGTTTTGAGCGGCATAGATACCGTTAAACATAACCCCAAGATTTCCTGAAGTTGGATTTTTCATCCCGACCGGTGCATCAATCCCTGAAGCCACAAAACGGTGCTCTTGGTCTTCCACAGAACGAGCCCCCACAGCATGGTAGCTGACCAAATCATCTACCAAGACCAGATTTGACGGATAAAGCATCTCATCTGCTGTTGTCAAACCAGTCTCTGTAATCACGCGGTAATGCAACTGGCGTACAGCCTGCAAGCCGTTAATCAGGCTTGGAGCCTTAGAGGTATCTGGTTGGTGAACCAAGCCTTTATAGCCGTCTCCGTTGGTGCGAGGTTTAGCTGTATAAACACGCATAACCATGAAAATCTTGTCCGCCACCTTCTTTTGCAAGGCTGATAAACGGCGGGCATATTCCAAGACAGCCTCTTCATTATCAGAAGAGCAAGGACCAATCACCAAAAGGATCCGGTCATCTTCTCCTGAAATAATGTCTGCCAATTCTCTATCACGACGCTCCTTTAGTCGCAAGGTTTCCGCAGACAATTGGGTTTCTGCCTTGATTGCTTCAATATCGATTTCTTGACCTTTTTCAATAAATGCCATCTTATTCTCCTAGCGTTTGGTAGATTTCTCTGACGAGGACTTCCGTATTCTCCCAGCCAAGGCAAGGGTCTGTGATAGACTTGCCAAATACTTCCGGTTCGTTTTGACGGCCGTCTTCTAGATAAGACTCAATCATAAAGCCACGAACGTACTGCTTAATTTTTTCATTCCAATCACGGTTAATCAAGGTCTGGCGAACAATTCGAATTTGGTCCATATGTTGCTTACCAGAATTGTCATGATTGGTATCGACGATGATAAAAGGATTTTCCAAGCCCATTTTCTCATACTGGGCAATGGTATCCATCAAATTATCATAGTAGTAGTTAGGAATATTCTTACCATACTCATTGATTGCTCCACGAAGAATGGCATGTGAAAGCGGGTTACCAGTTGTTTCCACTTCTTTTCCTAGGAAAAGGAAGCTTTGTTTATTTTGAGCAGCATAAATCCCATTAAACATAACATTGAGATTTCCAGAAGTTGGATTTTTAAACCCAGTCGCGAAATCTGCTCCACTTGCCACAAAGCGGTGTTGCTGGTCTTCAACTGAACGGGCACCAACCGCCATGTAAGAAATCAGATCATCCACTAGCGGTAGATTTTCAGGATAAAGCATTTCATCAGCTGTTGTCATACCTGTTTCCGTGATAACACGATAGTGAAGATGGCGAACAGCTTTGATTCCGTTGATAAGACTAGGCGCTTCTGTCGCATTAGGCTGGTGAATCAAGCCCTTATAGCCATCTCCGTTGGTACGGGGTTTAGCAGTATAAACACGCATAACCATAAAGATACGGTCTGCTACTTCTTCTTGCAAAGCTGCCAAACGCTTAGCGTACTCAAGAACAGCTTCTTCATTGTCAGATGAGCATGGCCCGATTACCAAGAGAATCCGCTGGTCTTCTCCACGTATAATGGCTTCTAGCTCTTGATCGCGCTGTGATTTTCTCTCCAAAGCTTGGCCTTCTAATTTTGATAAGGCACGAACTTCTTCAATATTAATTTTAGGACTTTTTGCTGTAAATACCATAACTCATCTCCTTATAAATCAAACGGATACCAAGTAAAAATTTACTTTTCACAAGGTATCCGCCTCTAAACTATCTCATTTTATTGTCTTTTACCGTGACAGTTTTTAAACTTTTTACCAGAACCACATGGGCAAAGTTCATTCCGTCCAATCTGGCTCAAATCCAAATCTTCTGGGATATTTGCTTGGTGGGCAGCGATATTGCGAGTCGCTGTTGTACTGATATGGTGTTCTGCTTGTGGTCTTTCTTGTTCATGAATTTGGGCTTTCATCATCAAACGTGTCACATCAAACTCAATCGAACCAATCATATCATTAAACATACGGAAACCTTCTGCCTGATACTCAACAACAGGGTTGTTCTGAGCATAACCACGAAGTCCAACCGCATTACGCAATTGATCGAGGGCATCGATATGATCTGTCCACTTGTTATCTACCACTCGTAGAATCAAGACTTTTTGGAATTCTTTAACTGCTTCTTCATCACGTAGTTTTGAAACCTGACTATCGTAAACTTGCAAGGCACGTTGGAAGAGTTCTTCCTTAATAGCCTTATCAGACAAGCCTGACAAGTCTTCGATTGCAATCGAATCTTCAGGAAGCAAGTTGTACTTAGCAAAGTTCAAAATTGCTTCTAGTTTTTCATCTTGTTTGGCACGCGCATGACCATCAACGACACGACCAATTGTACGTTTGATCATAGCCTGAATTTCGGGTGCCAAGTCACGGTCTGCAGTGATGACATCGTAACGTTGAGCGTAGATAATCTCACGTTGTTCACGCATGACATCGTCGTATTGAAGGACTTGTTTACGGGTATCGTAGTTATTTCCTTCGACACGTTTTTGTGCTGCTTCAACCTGACGTGTCAACATACGAGACTCAATGGCCTCTTCAGACATGTTGAGACGTTCAAAGATTCCCTTCAAGCGTTCAGAACCAAAACGTTTCATCAAATCATCTTCAAGAGATAGGTAGAATTGTGACTCACCTGGGTCTCCTTGACGACCTGAACGTCCACGAAGCTGGTTATCGATACGACGGCTTTCATGACGTTCTGTACCAATCACACAAAGTCCACCTAATTCGCGAACCCCTTCACCAAGCTTGATGTCGGTACCACGACCGGCCATGTTGGTTGCGATGGTAACAGCACCACGTTGACCAGCATTCATGATGATTTGGGCTTCTTTATAGTGGTTTTTAGCATTTAAGACTTCGTGAGGAACGCCAGCTGCGACCAATTTCTTAGAAATGTAATCACTGGTTTCAACCGCTACTGTACCAACCAAGACAGGCTGACCTTTTTGGTAACGAGCCTTAACATCTTCGACAACCGCCTTAAACTTAGCCTCGATACTTGCATAAAGAAGGTCTGAGTGGTCAATACGTTGAACAGGACGGTTTGTTGGGATTGGAATAACACGAATGTTGTAAATTTCACGGAATTCTTCTTCCTCAGTCTTACCTGTACCCGTCATACCAGACAATTTCTTGTACATACGGAAGAGGTTTTGGTAAGTGATTGAGGCAGATGTCTTGGTTTCATCCTGAATTGGTACACCTTCTTTAGCTTCAATAGCTTGGTGCAATCCATCAGAATAACGACGGCCTTCCATGGTACGACCTGTAAATTGGTCAACAATCAAGATTTCTTGCTCTTCGCTCACCACATAGTCAATATCGAGAAGCATGATGTAGTTGGCACGAAGGGCATTATCGATAAAGTGAGTAAGAGCTACGTTTTCGATGTCATAGAGATTGTCAAGTTTGAAGTAGCTTTCAGCCTTATCAATCCCTGAATCAGACAAACCAATTGTTTTAGACTGCACATCGATGATGTAGTCGTCTTTGTCCAAAGATTTTACATAGTGGTCTGCCATATGGTAGAGCTGACTAGTTTCAACCGCATTAGCTCCTGATACGATCAAAGGTGTACGCGCCTCGTCAATCAAGATTGAGTCAACCTCATCGACCAAGGCATAGTTAAGCGGACGTTGTACCATGTTTTCAGCGCGAACGACCATGTTATCACGAAGGTAGTCAAATCCAATTTCTGAGTTGGTTGAGTAAGTAATATCACACTCATAGGCTTCTTTTTTCTCCATTGGAGATTTGGCAGCCAAGTTAATCCCTACTGACAAACCAAGCCAAGAGTACAATTCACCCATCTCAGTCGCGTCACGTTCTGACAAGTATTCATTGACCGTAACTACGTGGACCCCTTTACCTGAAAGGGCATTGAGGTATACTGGCATGGTCGCAGTCAAGGTTTTTCCTTCCCCTGTACGCATCTCTGGCACGTCACCATGGTGAAGAACGATTCCCCCCATGACCTGAACCTTATATGGGAAGAGGCCTAGGACACGTTTGGCACCTTCACGGACAACCGCAAATGCTTCATAAAGCAATGAATCCAGTGATTCTCCATTTTGATAACGTTCTTTAAATTCAACTGTTTTTGCTTTTAGTTGGTCATCAGTCAAAGCAGCCATTTGGTCTTCGTATTTGAAAACCTTGTCAGCCATCTTTTCCAGACGACGGATTTCTCCTTTATCATTTTCGATAATTGTTTTTAAAATATTAGCCATGTTTTTCCTTACTTTAAATTCCGAATATTTTAGAATGTTCTTTTAATTTTAGCACAATTACTGATTATTTTCAAGGAAGAATCCCCATTTTGAAAAGGAAAAAGAGGCTAGTTTCCAAGCTAACCTCTCTGATTTTTATGACTGATTAATTGCCAAAAATCGGCAAAATGGCAAATAGGATAAATAGATTTATCCAAAAAGAAAGACAACAGATAAGTCCAAAAACAAAGAGACTGACTTTCTTGGACAGCAAGGCCATCAAAATCGACAGAATTCCAAAAACTAGTAAAACTTTCTGCATGATTAAGAGATTGATAGATATTCCCAGAACTGGTTTATCCCAAGGAAGAAAGAAGAAAGCCAGCCAGATCAGCAGAACTAAACCAATATAGACCTTGGAATAGCGTGTAATAAATGATTTTAGACGTGTCATAAGCTACCTCCTATCAATAAAAACCATATAAATCAATGCCTTCCACCTTTTGACTTCCCGAGTTCCCGTCTCAAGCGAAACATTTTTTTGAAAAAGATATAGGTTAACCAAGAACTGGAAAAAGCAATAAGTAGTAATAATAGCCAAATGCCCCAAGACTTGATGTCTGCCACATTTCTCAATAGGATATTGAAAAACAAGACTGAAAAAATTGTCATATCCAAGCTAAACAGAGCTAAAAGGGAAATATAAATCCAGTAAAAATAGTAGAAGATGGGGAAAATTTTACTGTTTCTGTCAGCATTGTCTATCCAATAGAAAAAATATAAACAAGGAAATAAGAGTATCAAATTAAACCAATTAAACGACAGTTTCATCATCGACACCTCCTCTTTAAAATTGTTTTCTTTAGTTTCGTTCTATTAAATGTTCTTACCAATATAAATCAATGCCTTCCACCTTTAGACTTCCCTAGTTCTCGTCTCAAGCGAAGCATTTTTTTGAAAAAGATATAGGTTAACCAAGAACTGGAAAAAGCAATAAGTAGTAATAATAGCCAAATGCCCCAAGACTTGATGTCTGCCACATTTCTCAATAGGATATTGAAAAATAGGACTGAAAAAACTGTCCAAGCAAGGATAAAAAGAGCATAGAGGGTGATGTAAATCCAGTAAAAATAGTAAAAAATTGGGAAAAATTTACTATCTCTGTTGGCCTTTTCAATCCAGCTGAAAAAGTAAAAACAGGGTAATAAGATTAACAATTTAAACAAATGTTCCATCATCAACACCTCTTTTTGATAGCGCTTTCTTCAACTTCATTTTATCAAAAAAATCTGGAAATGCCATTCCAGATTCTGCTTTTTTATTTACGTTTTCTTGCGATGAGATGGATTGGTGTTCCCTCAAAGACAAAGGCCTTGCGGATTTGATTTTCCAAGAAACGCAGGTAAGAAAAGTGCATGAGTTCTTCTTCGTTGACAAAGATAACAAAGGTTGGTGGTTTAGTTGCCACTTGGGTCGCATAGAAAATCTTAAGACGTTTTCCTTTGTCTGTCGGTGTTGGGTTAATGGCAATAGCATCCATAATCACATCGTTCAAGACAGCTGATGGAATACGTGTGTTTTGGCTTTCGCTGATTTGCTTGATCATCTCAGGTAGTTTGTGAAGACGTTGCTTGGTCAAGGCTGATACAAAGATAATCGGTGCGTAAGGCAAGTATTGGAACTGCTCACGGATATCTTCTTCCCAGTTTTTCATAGTGTGGTTGTCTTTTTCAAGCGTATCCCACTTGTTGACCACGATAATCATCCCTTTACCAGCTTCATGGGCAAATCCTGCAATACGCTTATCGTATTCACGAATACCTTCTTCCGCATTGATGACCATCAAGACCACATCTGAACGGTCAATAGCACGCATGGCACGCATGACTGAGTATTTCTCAGTATTTTCATAAACCTTACCAGATTTACGCATACCAGCCGTATCAATCATGGTAAACTCTTGACCATCTGTATCTGTAAAGTGGGTATCAATAGCGTCACGCGTTGTTCCAGCAACAGGACTAGCAATGACACGGTCTTCTCCCAAAATAGCATTGATCAAGCTTGATTTTCCAACGTTAGGACGACCAATCAAGCTAAACTTAATCACATCTGGGTTTTCTTCTTCATATTCATTTGGAAGATTTTCTACAATAGCGTCTAGCACATCCCCTGTACCGATACCATGGACAGATGAGATTGGCAGTGGTTCACCCAAACCGAGGGCATAGAAATCATAGATATCATTTCGCATCTCAGGGTTGTCCACCTTGTTAACCGCGAGGATAACTGGTTTGTGGGTCTTATAAAGCTTACGGGCTACGTATTCGTCTGCATCAGTAATCCCTTCCTTACCAGACACGACAAAGACGATAACATCTGCTTCTTCCATGGCAATTTCTGCCTGGTGCTTGATTTGTTCCATAAAAGGAGCATCGACATCATCGATTCCTCCTGTATCAATCATGCTAAAAGAGCGATTGAGCCACTCACCCGTTGCATAGATACGGTCACGTGTCACTCCTTCGACATCTTCTACAATGGAGATTCGCTCACCAGCGATCCGATTAAATAGGGTTGATTTCCCAACATTGGGACGTCCTACAATGGCAATAGTTGGTAGGGCCATAATTTCTCACTTTCTACAATAACTTCTTCTGTTCAAAATTTTTTCTAGTTGAGCTTGGTTCAGCTTGACCAAACTGTTCTGCTAGGCGCTGACTCCAGCTTGTGGTCGCACGCGCCCCAGCATAGTCGGCCTGTACACGGTCATAAGACTCAATCGCATCAACCGTTTGTTCCTGATATTCTTCCTCAAATACCACTTGATTCAATGGCAAGCGAGGTTTGACTTCATGTCCTTCATTTGGTAGTCCTAGTGCCATCCCAAAGACAGGATAGGTGTAGTCAGGCAAGTTAAAGAGCTCTGCTACTTCTTCTGACTTGTACCGCACCAAGCCAATGATAACACCACCATAGCCCAAACTTTCAGCTGCCAGCAAGGCATTTTGTCCAGCAAGAGCCGCATCGACCGAACTAATCAAGAGCCCTTCCACCCCTTGAGGTTGGAATGTATCCGTATGGAGTCGTACTCCCTTTTCTGCGCGGTTCAAATCTCCGACAAAGAGAAGGAAAACAGCTGACTGACGAATGGCTTCTTGAGGCACCAATTCATACAAGGCATCTTTCTTTTCTTGACTTCGTACCACAATCACAGAGTAGGATTGAAAATTCTTCCAAGACGAGGCCATCTGGGCTGCTGTCAGGATTTCAGTCAAGTCTTCCTGAGGGAGGGCTTGCTCCTTAAATCTTCGAACAGACTTATGAGCTTTCATCAGTTTAATTGTTTCTGTCATCGACGATTCACTCCTTCTAAACGAGTCTCCTCGGCCAAATAACGGATGCGTTCCATGACCCGTCTGGCTTCCCAGGTTTCGTCATTTCCATGTTTCCCTTTAGCGAAATGCTGCTCCAATTCTTCAAAGTTGAAGTTGGATGTGAAAAAGGTCGGTAAATCTTCCTGCATCCGATATTGAAGAATGACCTGCAGGATTTCGTCACGCACCCAAGGTGTTGATTGCTCGGCACCAATATCATCTAAAATCAGGACTTCAGACAGCTTAAGCTCATCCACCAAGGTCTTAACATTGCCATCACCGATAGCATTTTTGACATCGATGACAAAGCTAGGATAGTGGAGGAGAGTTGATGAAACACCACGTTTTTCTGATAAATCATGGGCTAAGGCAGCCACCATGAAACTTTTACCCACACCAAAGTCTCCATAGAGATAGAGACCTTTACGAATAGTTGGATATTGCTCCACGAAGGCTAATAGCTTTTCAAAAACTGGCAAGCGCTCCAAATCATCCAAATCTACTTGAGCCAAACTAGCTTTCTTGAGACTGGCTGGCAGATTGATTAACTTGAGACGGTTCTTAATAGCCGCTTCTTTTTCCGCTGCGATTAGTTCAGGAGTTTCTTCATAAGAAACGTCCGCATAGCCATGATTCATAACCAAAATCGGCTTGTAGCCTTTGGCAATATAATCCGTATCCCCACGGAGAAACTTGTCACGCTCGGTAATGTACTGATTAAACTTGGAGATACTGCGATTTAATTCCTCTGGAGTCAAGGATTCTTGCTGGATAAAGGCCGCAACATCAGGATCCTTCATGATTTTCTGGACCAAATCTTGATAATGAAAACGGCTAGGTTGACGTTTGAGTACGTCTCCGACACTTTCCATCTAATCTCCTCCTTTTTCTAATCGAGCTAATAGTTCTTGTTTCTTACGTTCTAGTTCCAGACGAGTTTCCTCGCTGGTTTCATTCTTATAATCTGGATTGCTCCACTTGGGTACATTGGACTTAGCAGGACCGGTTTTACTAGTCTTTTGAGCCTGGCTCTTCTGCCCTCGCTCACGAATGCGAAGAACTGCCTCTTCTGCTGAATGTATCTTTTGATAGGCGTAGTCATTGGCTACCTTCATGGCATATTTCTCATTGATATTTGCCGAATCCACCTTATTAAAGGTCAATAAGAGAATGATATTGATGACTTCGTCCAGCAAGCCCAAGCCTGCCATCTGTTGCAAGAGTTCTCTTTCTGTTTGGGTAATACTTCCCTTACGTGTTTGCTTGATTTCTGCCAAGAACTGCAGGGCAGTTTTACTTTTGGCTTCTTTGATAATGGTTGCTTCCTTAGGACTAAAGTCAGAGGAAACAGGTTTTTGAGCGATTTTTTCCCGCATGCGTTTGGTTGAAATAACCTGGGAAACAGCTGTTGACTTGGCCAATTGATAAGTTTCAAACCAAGTCCATTTCTTCTCCTCGGCGATGGCAAAGAGGTTTAAGACATCGGACTGCTCATCCGCAAAACGAAGCCCATCTCGAGCCATAAGCTGACGAAAATGGTCTAAGTCAAAATCGTTGGCCACTTTCTTCTTGAGACCAAGGTCTTCTTGACTTCCCAGTTCTGCCAAGTCTGGAAAGACTTGGTTGAGTGAGACAGGTATTTCTTCACCATCAGCACTTTCAACTTTCAAATCCTCCACAGCTGCATCGCCAATCTTTTTTTCCAAAAGTCTGCGATAAACAGGATGCCCCAAGAAGTCTTGACTAGATAGAGGAGCATGAAGGGCTAGCTGATAGGTATCCCCTTTTTGATAGAGGGTCAAGAGATTGAAAGCAGATAGGATTTTCAGGGATTTTATCAGTCTATCCATCCCAAAGTTAAGATGGTTAAGAATACTTGAAAAGAGGTATTCCTTTCTACCATTATCCCAAAAATTGATTGTATAAAGATAAAGGCTCAGTGCCTCCTGACCGATAATCGGGAGGTAGCACTGTACCAGAGATGAGGTATCTTGCGACACCCGATTATTCTTTAGATAAGAAAAACGGTCAATTGGCTTCATTTATCTTTCCTTTTTCTTTTTAGAGGACTGAGTGATTTGTTGGAGCAGACTCTCTAACTCACTAACATCCTTAAAACTACGATAGACACTGGCAAAACGTACATAAGTAATCTCGTCCAATTCAGCCAACTCCTCCATGACGAGTGAACCAATGTCCTCACTTTGAATTTCATTTTCATTTCGACCACGGAGTTTCTGTTCGATACGATTGACTACCATGTTGATTTCATCACTTGACACAGGACGTTTCTGGGCTGAGCGGATAATCCCATTAAAGATTTTATCTCTGGAGAATTGTTCCCGTGTGCCATCTTTTTTAACAACCACTAAGGTTCTTTCTTCTACTCGTTCGTAGGTTGTAAAACGGTGTTGGCATTCGTCGCACTCACGTCTTCTACGAATGGTGTTCCCTTCTTCTGCTTGGCGACTATCGATAACACTTGACTTGGTAGCCCCACATTTTGGACAACGCATCCTTTCCCTCCTTATCGTTTTCTTTTCATTATACCATTTTTTAAACGATTCCCAAAACAATTCTTCTTTTTGCTTGACAAGTTTTTTGTTTTGTTGTATTATTTAATTAAGACAAAAGGATAAAAGAAAGGAGACCAAGATGTCCTGGACATTTGACAACAAAAAACCCATTTATTTACAAATTATGGAGAAAATCAAGCTTCAGATTGTTTCCCATACACTGGAACCCAATCAACAACTTCCAACCGTGAGAGAGCTAGCAAGCGAGGCCGGTGTCAATCCAAACACCATCCAAAGAGCCTTGTCAGACCTTGAACGAGAAGGATTTGTCTACAGCAAGCGCACAACTGGACGGTTTGTGACTGAGGATAAGGAACTGATTGCCCAATCGCGCAAACAACTATCCGAAGAAGAATTGGAACACTTCGTTTCCTCCATGACCCATTTTGGCTATGAAAAAGAAGAACTACCAGGCGTAGTCGGCGATTATATTAAAGGAGTTTAAGCCTATGTCATTACTAGCATTTGAAAATGTATCCAAATCTTATGGAGAAACCCCAGCCCTTGAAAATGTTTCCCTTGACATCCCAGCTGGAAAAATTGTCGGTCTCCTTGGCCCAAATGGCTCAGGAAAAACAACCTTGATTAAACTCATCAACGGTCTCTTGCAACCAGATCAAGGACGGGTCTTGATCAACGACATGGACCCAAGCCCAGCAACCAAGGCTATCGTAGCTTATTTGCCGGATACGACCTATCTCAATGAGCAAATGAAGGTCAAAGAAGCCCTAACCTACTTCAAGACCTTCTATAAAGATTTCAATCTTGAACGCGCCCATCATCTACTTGCAGACTTGGGCATTGATGAAAATAGTCGTCTCAAGAAACTATCAAAAGGAAACAAGGAAAAGGTACAACTGATTTTGGTTATGAGCCGTGATGCTCGTCTCTATGTTCTAGACGAACCCATTGGTGGGGTGGATCCAGCAGCCCGTGATTATATCCTCAATACCATTATCAACAACTACTCCCCAACTTCTACCGTTTTGATTTCTACCCACTTGATTTCTGATATCGAGCCAATCTTGGATGAAATTGTCTTCCTTAAGGATGGAAAAGTCGTTCGTCAAGGAAATGTAGATGATATTCGCTATGAGTCTGGTGAATCCATTGACCAGCTCTTCCGTCAGGAATTTAAGGCTTAAGCAAAGGAGATTATTTATGTTTTGGAATTTAGTTCGCTACGAATTTAAAAATGTTAACAAGTGGTATTTAGCCCTCTACGCTGCTGTGCTAGTCCTTTCTGCCCTTATCGGGATACAAGCACAGACCTATAACAATCTGCCTGTCAAAGAAAGCAAACCACTCCTACTCATTTTTCTAGCTACTGTCTTTGGTGGCTTGATGATTACACTTGGAATTTCAACCATTTTCTTGATTATTAAACGATTCAAAGGAAGTGTCTATGACCGACAAGGCTATCTGACTTTAACCTTGCCAGTTTCTGAACACCATATCATCACAGCCAAACTAATCGGTGCTTTTATCTGGTCGTTGATTAGCACTGCTGTCTTACTCCTATGTATCTATATTATCTTATTGTCAACAAATTCTAATGAAGTTCAACTTTCTACTCTTCTGTCATTTGTTGGAGAACATTTTACCGGCTTTGGTCTTACTGTCTTATCCTTCCTGCTTAGTACAATTTCATTTATCCTCTGCATTTACTTGGCCATTTCTATCGGACAACTTTTCAATGAATATCGTACAGCACTCGCTGTTGCAGCCTACATTGGTATCCGAATCGTTATTGGAATTATTGAAATCTTCTTCAATAGCAGTACTAACTTCTATGTCAATTCACTAGCAGGATTTAATGATAATTTCTATATGGGGGCAAGCATAGGCATTGTTGAAGAACTCATTTTCATAGCTATCTTTTATCTCGGTACCTACTATATCTTGAAAAACAAGGTTAATTTGCAATAATCTCAGAGTCTAGCGACAATAACTCGCTAGGCTTTTTTCGTCTTCAACACCTACATTTTTATATGAAGTATTTGAGATAAAGGAGTATAATAAATTAAAAACTGATTACATATATATCGATAAGGAGGTCAAGTCTTTATGCTGAGAAGATTTGTTACTAAGAAACACCTCTTACTTTACTTCTTTTCTATTGCCGTTACCTGGCTGGAAGCAATTATCACGCCAGCCCTTGTTCAGAATATTGTTGCTAGTTTTACCAATCAAGAACTAGGCATTCTTTGGAAAGTATTAATTCTAGGAATCCTTGGAAACCTCATCCTCTTACTAGGCTTAGCTGGGAAACGCTATTACTACGCCCGTTTGATTACTGATTTCAAATATGGAATCAAGAGTGCTATTTTCAAGCGATTTTTAAACAGTTATGAGATTGATGAAAAGGATATTTTGTCTGACCTAGAAAACGACGTCAAGCAACTAGAAGAAAGCTATATTGAGCCAACGGTCATCATCATTTCTTCTCTTGGCTTCACCACTGTGTCCATTCTCTATGCCCTATGGACCAATTTTTACTTGGGCTTGATTTTCATCCTCTTCTACTCCTTTCCTGTACTCTGCAGTGCTATCGGATCAAAGCGCTTGGATTCACTTTCTGAAAAGCGGTCCACTGTTAATCAGAGCTACTTAGCAAGCTTGACAAATTTTATTGGTGGTAGCCAACAAATTCGCCATTATCAGGGGCAAGACTACTTTTTTGCTCGCTATCAAAAGCAATTACAAACCAGTCTAGATACCGAAATTAACTATGAAAAGCAACGAACTTTAAACAGTCTCTTGATCAATAGCATCGATGCCTTTTGTTCTGTCACACCAATCGTCATCGGTGGCTTTATGACCTACTATAATTATTTAGATGCGGCGAGTTTTGTGGCTATCTATCTGGTTTCCCATAATATCGGCTATCAATTTCAAGAGTTAGCCTACTTTACCAATACCCGAAAAGCAACTCGAAGTCTTCTCAACAAATACCAAAAACTTTTGGACCAGTCTGACTCCATCTCGCCTAGAAGCATAGAAAATATTTTCCCTATCCAACTTGACACCATCTCCCTTGAAAAAGAGGGGAATATCCTCTTATCTCCGATTTCCATGCGCATCAAGCAAGGAGAAAAAATTGCCATTATCGGGGAAAGTGGCTCTGGTAAGACAACCCTACTCAATATCATTCATGGAGAAGAGACACCGACAAGTGGACAGATTAGCTTTGCTGGGCAAAAACTGTCACGTCAAGAAATCACAAGCTTTAGTTCCTATATCCTCCAAGATAGCCATTACTTTGACACGCTATCTCTGGACGACAATATCCTTCTAGGACTGGATAAAAATAAAGAGACTTTAAATCATATCCTCAAAAAAACTGGCTTAGAACATTTGAAAAATCGAACACTCAGCAATGATAGTCTGTCTGGTGGCGAGAAACAACGCCTAGAAATCGCTCGAGCCCTCTACCATGATAGCCAACTCATCTTAGCAGATGAGATTAAGGCCAATCTTGACTTGGAAAATAGCAGAAAGATTAGTGACTTGCTCTTCTCCCTACCACAAACAGTCATAGAAGTCATTCACCACTACACAGAAGAGGACTTAAAACACTACGACCAAGTCATTCACTTAAGTAAAGAAAAGTAATAGTCTATAACATACGATTTTAAAAAGCAAGGAACCCGAATTCCTTGCTTTTTAACTCAATATCAAACTGGCTACAATAGGGCTGACAAAGACATAGAGAATACCGGTAACACCGATAGCCAAACCACCCATGGCTCCTGCTACAGAGCCGTATCGGAAGGCTGTTCCCGTTCCAACTGCGTGGCCTGTTCCTCCAAGGGAAAGACCAACAGCTACTGGATCATCTATTTTCAACCACTTCAAAAGGGTTGGGCCGATGACACTGGTTAAAATCCCAGTCGCCACTACAACGACCAAGGTCACAGTCGTCAAACCTTGCAATTTTTCTGTAATCCCAACTGCCATGGCGGTTGTTACTGACTTAGGAAAGAGAGAAATGGCTAGGAAAAAGTCCATTCCAAAAATCTTTGCTACAAGGGCCGTGAAAGATGTATTGACCACTACCGCTAACAAACTACCAAAGAGAATACTCCGAGCATGGTGCTTCATCAAGTGAAAACTCTTGTAAAGCGGAATCCCTAGAGCCACGGTCGATGGGACAATCAAGTTGTTCAAATAAACCCCACCTTGGTAGTAATCTTGGTAAGAAATACCCGTCACTTTTAGAAAGATAATAATGAAAACAGCTGACAAAAGCAAGGGCGTTGTCAATGGATGGGGAAAACGTCTGTAAATCAGCATTCCCACTAGATAGGCTAAGATAGACAGGGCCAGCCCAAACAGGGGATTGGAAACAAATTCACTCATTTGGCATCTCCTTTCTCATAATCTCCCTCAAACCGTCTCTTGATGAACTGAACCACCAAGGCAATGAGGATAATATTGATAACAGCTGCAAAAAAGACAATCAAAACAATTGGCAAAAGATAGGGAGCAATCACATCAAACTTCTCCATGATTCCCACTGCTGGCGGCAAAAAGAGAATGGTCATATTGGCCAGCAAGAAATTCCCCACCATGTTGACATGCCTAGTTCTCAGCCACTTGAATTGTAAGGCTAGAAAAAGAATAATCAAACCAATAATACTGCCTGGGATGGGCAAGTGAAAGAAACTAGAGATTCCCTCTCCGATTAGAGAAATCACAAAGAGAATCATTAATTGAACATATAATTTCATCCTAAACTCCACGAAATAGACTTCTTGCATACCAGTTTACTCTTTTTTCAGAAAATTTCAAGGAAATATTGAAATTCTTCTTGCTTGCAAGGATTAGATAAAAGTAGTATAATAATTGCATGCGCAATCATCTTGTATTACAAGGACAGTCACTAATGACTTTGTGATTTTTACTTTGAAAAGAAAGGAGAAAGCAATGACCTATTTGGAAAAGTGGTTTGACTACAACCGCCGTCAAAAGGAAATGGAAGCCTTGTTGGAAGAAACTATTGCCCAGCAGAGTGAACAAAGGTTGACCTTGAAAGAGTTTTACCTACTCTACTATCTGGATCTAGCTGATGAAAAATCCTTACGACAGATTGATTTACCCGATAAACTCCATCTCAGCCCGAGCGCTGTTTCTCGAATGGTGGCTAGATTAGAAGAGAAAAACTGCGGTTTGCTTAGTCGCCGATGTTGCGATCAGGATAGACGGGCTAGTTTTATCTGCCTGACCGACGAGGGACAAACAACCCTAGCTTACCTGCAAAAGGCCGTCGAAGAAAGACTGGAAACCAGTCTTGATTTCATTTCGTAATCAGGTTTTTTAAAAAAGGTTGCGTGCGCAATCATTTTTCTTGACATTCCTCTTTCCAAGGAGTAAAATAAAGTCAAGATCGAACAACAAAGGAGTTTTATATGATCGAAATTACCTATCTAGATGCCAGCAAGCAAGAGAGAACCATGACTTTCGAGTCGTACCAAGACTTTGAACGTTCTCAACATGCCTGCCTCATCGGCGTCGCGGATTACTACACTGTCCAAAAATTAACCTACAATGGTCAAGATTTGGACTACCATGGGACTTATGGAGATGTCTTCTTCTATCTCATGAAAAAAGATTTAAGCCAATATAATTAAAAAGGAGAAATACAATGGCAAAAGCAATTACAGATGCAACATTTGAACAAGAAACAAAAGACGGTTTGGTCTTGGTAGACTTCTGGGCAACTTGGTGTGGTCCATGTCGTATGCAAGGTCCAATCTTGGATAAATTGTCTGAAGAACTTTCAGAAGATGTCTTGAAAATCGTTAAAATGGATGTTGATGAAAATCCAAACACAGCTCGTGCTTTTGGAATCATGTCTATCCCAACCCTTCTCTTCAAAAAAGACGGCCAAGTGGTGAAACAAGTTGCAGGTG
The DNA here is from genome assembly GCA_963527705.1 of uncultured Streptococcus sp. Lineage (GTDB taxonomy): Bacteria > Bacillota > Bacilli > Lactobacillales > Streptococcaceae > Streptococcus. The sequence continues at coordinate 7,216 of CAURTW010000005.1, read as the reverse complement.
TTCATACTGCAGAACAAATCAAGGCCATCGTTGCTGAATTGAGCTAATCAAACGAGAGACCAAGTGCTTTATTTGGTCTCTTTTTTCTTGCCCTTTGCCATTTTTCAAAAAATATGCTAGACTGTAGGTAGAATATTACGATGTTTGGGACATGCCATCGCTAAAAAAAACCTCTACTTGGTATTTTTTAGCTCCCCTCAAGGGAGCTTTTTGCGTGCTCTGAACATTTCCCATTTTGGAAGGAGTACTATGAAACGTCAATCAGCCTTGGTCGTCTTTAGTGGCGGTCAAGATTCTACAACCTGCCTCTTTTGGGCTAAAGAACACTATGAAACGGTTGAAGCCGTCACCTTTGCCTACGGCCAACGCCATCATCTCGAAATTCAAGTCGCTAGAGAAATCGCTAAGGAACAGGGGATTCGTCATCATATCCTAGATATGTCTCTGCTTGGGCAAATCACTGAAAATGCCTTGACCTCTGATTTGGAAATTGAGCAAAAAGAGGGAGAGATTCCCAATACCTTTGTTGACGGTCGAAACCACCTCTTTCTATCCTTTGCGGCAGTCCTTGCTAAGCAACGAGGTATTAAAGATATCGTGACAGGTGTCTGCGAGACAGACTTCTCAGGCTACCCCGATTGTCGAGATGTCTTTGTCAAATCCCTTAATGTTACCCTCAATCTTGCCATGGATTACGACTTTGTTATCCAAACACCTCTCATGTGGCTAGACAAGGCTGAAACTTGGGAATTAGCCGACCAACTCGGTGCCTTTGACTATGTTCGTGAAAAGACCTTAACCTGCTACAACGGGATTATCGGAAGTGGCTGTGGAGATTGCCCAGCCTGCCACCTACGTCAACATGGTTTAGATGTTTATCTCTCACAGAAAGGAGAGGCCTAATGTTTTTTGCACCCAAAGAAATCAAACAGGAAACTGGGGAGTCTCTTGTCTACAATCCTCACAGAACCTTGGTATCAAAAGAATTTACCTTCGACGCTGCCCACCACCTCTTTCACTATGAAGGAAAATGCAAATCCCTGCACGGCCACACTTATCATCTGCAGATTGCTGTCAGTGGATTTTTAGATGAACGGGGCATGACCTACGACTTTGGAGATATCAAAGCTATCTACAAGGACTATTTAGAACCCCATTTGGATCATCGCTATCTCAATGAAACCCTGCCTTATATGAACACGACTGCTGAAAACATGGTTTACTGGATTTTCCAAACCATGAGTCAAGAGTTGCCCGACGAACGCGGTCTCCGTATGGAATACGTTCGCCTCTATGAAACTCCGACTGCCTTTGCGGAGTTTAGACGGGAGTGGTTAGATGACTAGGGAACGTGTCCTCAAACTACCAGTTCTGGAAATTTTTGGCCCAACCTTTCAAGGTGAAGGCCGTGCTATCGGGCAGAAAACCATGTTTGTCCGCACTGCTGGTTGCGACTACCATTGCGACTGGTGCGACTCTGCCTTTACTTGGGATGGTTCTGAAAAACCAACTCGTATGACCGCTGATGAAGTCATTGCTGCCTTAGATAAGCTAGGAAGCTACGACTACGTCACCCTGTCTGGGGGAAATCCTGCTATCCTAGCAGCCAACATGGCTCAACTCGTCACCAAGCTCAAGGAACGCGGTGTCACTCTAGCTGTTGAGACCCAAGGCTCCCGCTGGCAAAATTGGTTAAAAGATATTGACCAGGTCACTCTGAGCCCCAAACCTCCTTCATCCAAGATGGAAGTCAACTTTGAAACCTTGGACTTTATCGTTTCCCAACTGGACCCAGGCAAGGTCACCTTTAAGATCCCTGTCTTTGATGATGCCGATTTGGCCTTTGCCAAAGGGATTCAAGAACGTTACCAACCAGATGTTCTTTTCTTATCGGCTGGAAATCCTGAGCCCAAGGCTACAGGCAATATTGTCCAAGACCAACTAGATCGCCTCAAAGAACTCTGGGAACGCGTCGCTGCTGATGATAGCTGGGGCAATGTCCGCGTCCTTCCTCAACTTCATACCCTCCTCTACGACAACCAACGTGGTGTTTAAATTAGAAAGAAAAAATCATGTCACAACAAGAAGAAATGAAAAACCTAAGCCTCCTCGGCAACAAAGAAACCAACTATATTTTTGACTATCAACCAGAAGTTCTCGAATCCTTTGACAATCGTCATGTGGAAAATGACTATTTTATCAAATTTAACTGTCCTGAATTTACCTCACTGTGTCCAATCACTGCTCAGCCAGACTTTGCGACCATTTATATTTCCTACATTCCTGACAAGCTCTGTGTCGAATCAAAATCCCTCAAACTATACCTCTTTAGCTACCGAAATCATGGGGATTTTCACGAAAACTGTATCAACACCATCGGGAAAGACTTGGTCAACTTGCTAGACCCTCGCTATTTAGAGGTATGGGGAAAATTCACTCCGCGTGGTGGTATCTCAATCGACCCTTACTACAACTACGGTAGACCTGGAACTAAGTATGAAGACTTAGCAGAACAACGCCTCTTCCAACACGACCTTTATCCAGAGAAAATTGACAACCGTTAAACTCATACGAAAAAGCCCTGTTCCTCGAGATGAGGAGCAAGGCTTTTTGAGTTTCAATTATTCTTCTGTTCCAAGGAAGTTTTTCGCAACAAGGGCTGCAAGAACACCACCAACGATTGGGGCAAGGATGAAAATCCATACTTGTTGAAGGGCTGCGCCACCTACCAAGACAGCTGGTGCCAAGCTACGAGCTGGGTTTACTGAAAGTCCAGTAATGTTCAATCCGACAAGAATCATCGCCATCAATGACAAACCGATTACCAAACCAGCAATCGCGCCATTTCCCTTGCTTGCTGATGTCACAGTCATGATAACCAAGACAAACAAGAAAGTTGCGATGACTTCAAACAAGAAACCACCAAAGACAGTGACACCGTTTGCCAAGGCATTTTCACCAAGACTAGCAGTTGACATCCCTGAGTTAGCCAAGAGGAAGAAGACAGCGCCAGAAGCAATAAAAGCTCCAACAACCTGACCAAGGATGTAGTTGACAAGGTCTTTTGATGACAAACGTTTGTTTACAATCATAGCGATCGAAACAGCTGGGTTCAAGTGAGCACCTGAAACAGTTCCGATTGAGTAGGCTGCAACTACGATTGCCAAACCAAAGGCAAAGGCAATTCCAAGGTAACCAAGGCCATCAAGACCATTTCCAAAAACAACAGCTCCTGTTCCGATGAACACAAGCATGAACGTACCGATTAACTCAGCAACAAATTTTTTCATTTCATTTCTCCTTTTTTCAAAAACTAGATACTAGTCTATCAAAAGAAAGAAAGGGTTTCAAGAAAATTGATTGGAAAGTTTTATAGAAAGCCCGCTTCTTAAAAGTATGCAGTGATCAATCAAACATTTTTCTAATAAATCATACAAAAAATTGAATAGAATGGTATAATTGATAACATACAATAAACGTTTTTGGAAAAGGAGACTACCATGAGAAAAAAGTTTAGAGTTTATTTTCTAACCACTGCTACAATTTTAGCATTTGGCCTCGTTGGCTGTTCATCTAAATCATCAAACACTACTACAAACAATACAGAAAGTACAACAAATACAGAAACGGCAACCTACCATAAGAAAGATGTAACCGGTCATGCTGCTTCATTTGACTGGAATGCCAAAGTTAAACCTACAAACTATGAGAGAACCTTTGTTGAAACCAACAGTGGCAGTCAATTTAATAAAACTTTAGATCGCACGAAAGAGGCGGCTGAGAATCTTGAAAAAAAGAAAAAGGAAATTTCGGATCCTAAGGTTCAAACAGCCCTCAAATTAGTGGATGCTGTCTTTGTCAATCAAGAAAATCTTGACCTAGTTGTGAAAGCATCGGGTGCTAGCAATCAAGAAGAGTTATTTGATAAGATTTGGAACGAATATTTAGTTCCTGAGTTGACTAAAATCCATCCGAATTTTTCAAATGATACCATCTTTGAGTATAAGGGAGAAAAATATCCTCTCAAAATTTATGCACCTATGTTTTTCAAGGTCAATACCAATGCTCTAGGAAAAGCAGGAGCCTATACTCTTGAAGATTATAAGGTAGAAGGTGACTTGGTTTATTTGAAATTTATGTCCCCAGCTGTAGACACCTACCAATACGAAGTGAAGGCTTCTTATCATCAAAATGATTTAGATTTCTTCCAAGGCTTGATTGAAGAACAACAAAAAATTCTAAATACAGACTACGCTAAAGCTCTAAATATTCGATTTGTTTATCAATTGGCAGCTCTCGATTTTAAAGCTGACAATTACGTAGATTTAGAGGGAATGGATTATCTTGATCGCAGCACTCATTACCTCGCCATAAAAGTGGATAATAATGGAGAAGCTAGCCTGGATAATGAAAATCTCGCCAACCTTTTACAAATTAGCATGAAGGCAGCAAATGAAGCCAATAAAGGTAAATTTGAATAAATTTTTAAACTATAAAAAAATCACCTAAAATAGGTGATTTTTGTGTATTCATATTATCAATAAACCGTCCTTAAATGACTTAATATTGAATTCTCAATTAAATACAATCTGATATAAAATGAAGCAAATAACTATAAATAGCAACTCTACATCAAGTTCAAATTTAACATCACGACCTTCGAAAATAGCTATAGTTAAGCTAAATAGAATGACGCTTAACAAGCCCATAAACATCATTCTAGAACAACCTTTCTATTCCCTTACTCTCCCAACTGGGCACTGTAGGCGATAATCTGGTCAACTGTGTCTGACAAGAATTGGATTGTATCACGGAGTGGTTTGTCTGTTGAAATATCGGCACCGATAATCATGGCTGACTCAAGCGGTGTCTTGCTACCACCTGATTTGAGGAGATTGAGCCAGTCTTCAGCTCCGGTTTCAGAGTTTTTAAGATGGAGGTAACCAGCTGTCGAGATGACTAGTCCTGCTGAGTAAGTGTAACTATACAAGCCCATGTAGTAGTGAGCTTGGCGCATCCAAGTCAAAGCTGCATCATCATCAATCTCAATAGCATCTCCCCAGAAATCCGTCAAGACTTCCTTCATAATACTGTTGAGTTTGCTTGCTCCAAAGGTCTCCCCTTCTTCAATCAGTGTATAAACCTTGCGCTGGAAGGCTGCTTCCAAGAGGTGGGTAATAAAGTTATGGAAGTAGGTGTCTGTCAAGCGGTGAGCCAGAGCAAAGCGTTTTTGACGAGGGTCGTCAGATTGGTGCTCCAAGTAGTCACTGAGAAGCAATTCATTGAAAGTTGACGGCGCTTCAACATAGTAGGTCGACATATGAGCATTGAAGTAACTTTGATGATTATCTGAAAAGATGAATTGACCAGAATGCCCGATTTCATGAATCAAGGTATAGACATCGCTCAAACGGCCTGTCCAGCTCATGAGGACATAAGGGTGCACGCGATATGGATCCGCCGCATAACCACCAGAATCCTTGCCACTATTGGCAGCAAAGTCCACCCAGCGCTCTTCTTGATAGCGAGCAACTTCCTGACAATATTCTTGTCCCAAAGGTTCTACCGACTTCATGATCAAATCATAGGCGTCGTCAATAGTCACTTGAGGATTGAGGGCGCTGTCCAAATCCAATTTCCAGTCTGCAAAAGTCATCTTTTCAAGACCATTTACCTTGGCAACATGCTTGAGGTATCTCTGGGCAACGGGCGCAAAATCCTTCATGATGAGGTCAATCTGACGGTCAAACATGACACGGTCCACTTCTTGTTCAGCCAGAAGATAATCAAAGACTGAGTCGTAACCTTTCATATCTGCCAGTAGTTTTTCAGACTTGACTTGGGCTAGATAGGCTGCTGCAGCCGTATTTTGGTGCTTACGAAGACCTTCTGAGAAGGAACGGAAAGATTTCTCACGAACCTCAGCATCCTCATGGTTTTGGTAGAAATTTTCATAGGTCACAAAGCTGTTTTTGTAGGTCTTGCCATGAGCTTCAAAGTCAGCCATTTCGAAATCCCCAGCTCGCATCTTAGTGTAAATATCCTGCGGACTGTAGAAAACTTCACCGAGATTGGTCAAGGCCTTCTCCACATCAGCCCCTAAATAGTGGGCTTTTTTGATTTTGGCCTGACGAATGGCTGCCGTCAAGTGAGGTAACTCACCCAAACGGTCTAAGACTTCCTCATCAGCTTCCACCAAGGCATCGTCAAAGAAGGTAAGAGCTACGCTAGCATCTGTCTCAAATTCCATCCCAGCTTGGGCGATATTGGAAAATTCGTCATTGCTATAGTCTGTCGTCTGCGGCATAAAACCATAGTTGCCAATATGGCTCATCTGAATGTAGATTTGTTCCAATTCCGCAAAGGCCTTCTCAAAATCCTCAAAAGTATGAAGATTACCCTTGTAATCACGGCTAAATTGATTGATGTCTTCTCGAGCCTTCTCGATTGCACGCAAGAAATCTTCACGATCTTGGTATAGGGCTGTTAAATCCCAAAGTTCCTTCTCTGGAAATTCTGAACGGTGTTTTTGTTCCATTTTCTTCCTCTTATTTCTCTAATTCTAATAAAACACTAAGGGCTGATAAAGCGTAAAGTGGTGCTGTTTCTGCTCGTAAAATGCGAGGGCCAAGTCCTGCCAAAACAGCTCCTTTGGCTTCAAAACTTTCAATTTCTGCAGGTGACAGACCGCCTTCTGGTCCAAAGATAAAGAGCAATTTGGCTCCTTTTTCAAGACCAGAGACCGCTTGTAAAAGCGCAGCACTTTCTCCTTCTTTGGCCGACTCTTCATAAGCCACTATGATAGAGTCAAACTGGTCTAGTTGGACTAGAAAGTCAGCTTTGCTCTCGAAAAGGTGTATACTTGGAACAACATTACGCTTGCTTTGTTCTGCTGCTCCAAGGGCGATTTTTTCTAATTTTTCAACCTTTTTACCCAATTTCTTGCCATCCCACTTGGCTACCGACCATTCGGCAGGGAAGGCCCAAATCTGGCTGGCACCCAGTTCGGTTACTTTTTGAGTGATAAACTCCAGTTTATCTCCCTTGGGAAAGCCGGATGCAATAGTCACTTGGACAGGCAGTTCCACGTTGTCAGCTAACTCTTCAACCAACTCAAACTGACGATTTTCAACATCCCAGACACGCGCCAAACGCTTGATACCATCATCAAAGACCAAAGTAACCTCATCATCTTCTTTCAAGCGCATAACCTGAA
>CAURTW010000004.1:0-39904 GCA_963527705.1 uncultured Streptococcus sp. | reverse complement strand
ATTTACAGCACCATAATAGAATAACACAAAGCCCCTGCGATTGCAAGGGATTTGTTGCTGTTTTTTCGTTTTTTTACAATGAAACTGTTTTCCTATTTTTTCTTTCTAGAATTAGGGATTTTCTTCTATATAAATTGAGTTCTCTTGACCTCAAATTTACCTTCTGATTGGTCCACTAAGATATCCGCCTTAGACTCAGTTTCTTTATAATATCGCAAATACTGCTCCCGTCTCATCTGATGGCTAGCCAATATAAAGGATTCATCACGATTTCTCACAGTCGTATCTCGAGCTAGGCGCCGCTTTAATTCGGTCTCTTCATCAGTGTAGAAACAGATGGTTTTGTCAAAGAGTTCTTTGGGTAAAAAGCCAACAGACATCCCTTCGACAATCAGAACTGGTTTTGTTCCAGACAAGACCTCACTAGCCTTCCAAGGTTCTTCAATTGTTAAGATATCCATACCCGCCTGTAAGGCCAGGATATCTCGCTGCAAACTCGCCAGTTCATGCGCCACTGGCAGACAGGCTGTCACCTTTTGATTTGGCGCGTCCTTTGGTACTACTAGATGGCGTCTGGAGGTGATATAAGGATCTGTTTCTAGCAAATTTACTGTAGTAGAATCTAAAGCTTGGTACAATTCCTCTGCAAAGGTCGATTTACCTGAAGCACCATGACCGTATATTCCCAGTGTCTTGACTTTTCCTGCTTTTATTTCTGAGACCAGTTCTTCTATTAAGTCTTTTTTCTTCACTCTCTCTTCACCTGTTCATAGCTTTCTTTTCCGTCATTGAGCTTGTCCCAAATCACTACTTGCCCACTTTCTAGCGATTTTTGCACATCGATAATTCGTTGATTGGAAGAACCTCGAAACTGGAGCATAAGATTTCTCTTAGTTCGATCGTATCGTCCATCGACAAGAATGTCAATCAATGATAAGAGTTCCAGTTTATCTGGAGTTTCCAACATCATTTCTTCCCATGTATAGCCCGTCCAGGACCAGATATCTTTATCTGGCAATTCCTTTCGGATGCGTTTAACCAGAGGCAAGAGAATCCCAGTATTGAGAAAGGGCTCCCCTCCCAGCAAGGTCAATCCTTGAACATAAGGTTGAGCAAGGTCTGCCATGATCTGTTCTTCTAATTCTGCTGTATAGGGAATGCCAGCATTGAAGGACCAAGTCGCTACATTATAACACCCCTCACAGTGAAACATGCAGCCTGATACATAGAGAGAGTTGCGCACGCCTTCTCCATCTACAAAGTTAAAGGCCTTGTAGTCAATGATACGGCCTTGACTAAGATCCTCGCTTTTCCATTCTTGTGGTTTTGGATTATTCATTCGCTACCTCTATCCAATAACGCTCAACTCCATTACGAACATCTTCAAGAATTCCTCCAGTTGCTAAAATGACTGCTCTGCTAGCAGGATTATTCACGCTACAGGTCACAAGCGTTCTCTTGATGTTCTTCTCCTTAGCAACTTGCAAGCCCTGACAGAGAGTCTCTTTAGCATAACCTTTGCCTCTTTCTGATGGACGAATGGAGTAGCCAATGTGGCCAGCATAATTCAATAATCCCTCATTCAGTCTCAATCGCAGATTCAAAAATCCTAGAGCACGACCTACATCATCAAATGATACAAATTGAATAGAAGGAACACGATTTTCAGGCAAGTTTATTCCCATCTCTTTTTGCATATTTGTTTCCAGCCACTCTTCATACACAAAGTTCTCTGTATCCCAGAAACCACCGTCGTGAGACGACTGATATTTTTCAAACTCTGCCATCATCTCTAAAACTGTTACTTTATCTTCTAATATTGGTCTTCGTAGTTCCATTCTTACCTCCCACTAAGAGAAAAGCGAGAGCTGACTCTCACTTTTATTTCTTCTTATTCTTATTTAAAAATTGTTCTCTGAGGTTGAGCAAGTGTTCTTTCTTACCAGCTCCACCTTTAGAGTGTTTCTCGTGATAACGGGTCACTTGTGCACGCCCCTTATCGTCTAATTGATATTTTCCCATTTCATTTCTTTCTAATTTGTTACTTGATGGCCAGCTATTTTAATCGTTGAACCATTCATGTGTTTGACACGCGCAGCGATTTCCTTGTGACGGCCATTGACCATTGGTCTCGCTTGAGGATTGCCTAGATAGCCACAAGTCCGTTTAACAACGTCTACTGTTTTAGGGTCGCTATTTCCACAGTTTGGACAAGCAAATCCTCTCTCAGTTGGTTCAAAATCCCCTTCAAAGTCACACTTATAGCAACGGTCAATTGGAGTATTAGTGCCCAAATAACCCACACGGTCATAAGCATAATCCCAGACAGCTTCCAAGGCCTTTGGATTTTGTTGAAGGACTGGATACTCACAATAATGGATGAAACCACCCGACGCACCTGCTTCTGGATAGACTTTCTCAAAGTCTAATTTTTCAAACGGTGTTGGATTTTTACGAACATCGTAGTGGAAAGAGTTGGTGTAGTATTCCTTGTCTGTAATATCAGGAATAGAGCCAAACTTGTCTGTATCTAGTCGACAGAAACGGTCTGTCAAACTTTCAGATGGTGTTGAGTAGATAGAGAAATGGTAGCCATATTGGTCAGACCACTCTTCTACACGGCGTTTCATATCGCGAATGATGTCTAGCGTGAATTCCTTAGCATCTGGATTACTTTCCCAGCTGTTACCAAAGAAAACTGTCGCTACTTCGTACAAACCGATATAGCCTAATGAAACTGTCGCACGACGATTCTTAAAGAGCTGGTCAACGCTTTCTTCTTTACCTAGACGATGACCAAAAGCACCGTATTGATAAAGGATAGGAGCATTTGCTGGTGTTGCTTCCTTGGTTCGTTCGACACGATAAACCAGAGCATCTTCTGCAATGTTCATCCGCTCGTTGAAGATTTCCCAGAACTTGTTTATATCTCCTTCAGATTCAAGGGCAATACGAGGTAAGTTAACTGTCACAACACCCAGATTCATACGGCCTGAATTGACTTCTACACCATTTTCATCCTTCCATCCTTGAAGGAACGAACGGCAACCCATAGGAACCTTGAAGGAGCCTGTCAAGTCAACAACCTTATCATAAGACAAGACGTCTGGATACATCCGCTTGGTTGCACACTCAAGAGCCAACTGCTTAATGTCGTAGTTGGGAGTCCCTTCTTCCAAGTTAAGACCTCTTTTCAGAGTAAAAATCAGCTTAGGGAAGATGGCTGTACGATGCTCCGAACCAAGACCCTTTATCCGAATACTCAAAATAGCTTTTTGAATTTCACGCTCAAAACGATTGGTTCCTAGACCAAAACCTAGCGAAGTAAAAGGTGTTTGTCCATTTGAAGTGAAGAGGGTGTTGATTTCATACTCGAGAGATTGCATGGCATCATAGATGTCCTTTTGCGTTTTCTTCCAGGCATAACCTTCCCGCTTTTCAGGCAAGACCCACTCTTCCGCATCTTTGAGGTGTTTTTGGTAATTCTTTTCTGCATAAGGCGCCAAGACTTCATCGATACGGTCAGCTGAACAGCCCCCGTACTGGCTAGAAGCAACGTTGGCGATGATTTGGGAAATCTGAGCTGTTGCAGTCTGGATAGACTTAGGACTCTCCACCTCCGCATTTCCAATCTTAAAACCATTCTCCAACATCCCCTTGAAATCAATCAAACAGCAGTTGGTCATCGGTGTGTAGGGGCTGTAGTCCAAATCGTGATAGTGGATATCTCCCTTTTGGTGGGCATTGGCTACATGCTTAGGAAGCATTTGCAGTCCGATTGACTTCCCAACAATCCCTGCTGTCAAATCACGCTGGGTATTAAAGACATCACTGTCTTTATTAGCATTTTCATTGACAACTGCCTGGTCTTTGTTGAGTAGTTTATGGATACTAAAGTTGATATCTGTCGCTTTTGATCGCTCAAAATCCCTTTGTGTCCGATAAGTAATATACTCCTCAGCCAGCGCATATTCTTTGGCTTCAAGCAATTCATGTTCTACAATATTTTGGATTTCATAAATCTTAACTCCCTGCGGAAAGCGACTTTGAATTTCTGTGACAATTCGCTCAGTCAGAGCATTGAGGCGTTTTTCGACTAAGGGTGTCACATCCATAACCTTATCTGCCGCCTTGTGGAGAGCCTTGTCAATCTTATCCACATCAAATACAACACGTCTCCCATCTCGTTTTTCAACGAAGAGAGTTGGCAAAATTGTAATTTTTTCTTCTAGTGCAATCATATACATGCTCGTTTCTAAAATGTTCTTTCTAAAAAGTATTATACCACTCTAAAAAGAAAAATCAATATCTTGTGTTAAAAATCCTAAAATTTTTAAAAATACACAAGATATTGATTTGGTTATTTAATTTTATAGACTTTAAACTCTGAGTAATCAGTCTTTACTTGTTGATAATTTTCTTTTAAGAGTGTCTCCGCCTCAGACCAGAGAGCCACCTTGTCGTTTACCACAATCACCTTAGGTTGGTTTTCTTTCAAGTCATTGATTAAACTAGTTTTATTCTCTTCTGTACTCGTATAAAGAAGAGGTGATGGGAACATGGATCCAGCCAAACGCTGGCTTTCTTTATACATTTGAACATGTGAATCCCAAATATAAATTTGGTCTTCCTCACTCGTCTCTTGTTTGACTCTGTCTACTACTTGATGTTGTTCTTTATAAGAAGCTGGATGCAAGACAAAACGAGCCACAAAAGGAATAGCAATCAGATAAAACACCACTAGGATCGGTAGGTAGAGATTTCCCTTCATGAATTTTTTCCATAGAGTAGGAACTTCCTCTCTTCTCCGACGACGAGCTCCCCTAGCTGAATGCTTCCCACGAATACTGGTCATCAAAAGAAGGAGTAAAAATGGAAGGATTAGAATCAAACGCGAACCGTGAAGAGGTTCTTGAGAAAAAAGCAACAAGGCTAATACAAATAAGAAAGCAAAACTAGCTGGTACTGAAATAACATATAATCTTGATGCCTTTGATTGGAACAAACCTAGAAAAACAAGGAAGAGAGCTCCTAAACCAAAGGTCAATAAACCATAGAATACAACATTATCCATTAGTTGAGGATTGGTAAAGACCTGAAGGGAATCAATCGGATACAAAAGACTTCCTATAGCTCCTCCAAAACTACCTGAAGTAAGCACATAGTAGCCTACTGGGTAAAAGATGAGAGAAAAACCGAGTGCCGCTGCAAAAAACTGATAAACTCCATGAGCAAGGCGACCATGACCAACATTAAAGACAAATAAACCGATTGTTACTACTGCAGTAAAGAGAAGACTTGTAATAGGCTCTATGAAAAATGATAGGGCCAAGAAAATCCCCAGACGTAGAAACCCCTTGTCATGGTTAGGAGTTGAAAGATAAGCTACTATGAATGAAAAGCCTGCAAACAGGAATGGCAGAGCTAAAATCGTAGCATATCCTCCTCCAAAACCGAGACCGGATACCAAAATATAAAATATGGTTAGGAGTTGCTTGGCTTGTTCCCTTTGTCCCGTCAGATAGTCAGTTGAAGAAAAGAGGAAATAACCTCCTCCTAAGAGGGCTAGCCATTCTACCAAGGCAAAAAGAACGCCTCCTTGGGTAATATAAAGTAGCAAGTAATAAATAAGACCGTGACTAGCATAATAGCTACTGTAGAGCTGTCCTCCCTGATGTAAAGCCCACCCTATATACAAATCCTGAGCCTGAGAAGGACTTACCATATCTAAAAGTAAAGGAACCACCACAGAAAAAATCGTTGCAATCGTACTTCCAATGACGAGTCTGAAAAACGGGAAAGCTACCTGTTCTTCTTTTTCCACATGAGATTCAAGATTCCTATCCAGTCTATTTTTAATTTCATTACTCTGTATCGTTTCGGATACTTCTTCGATTCTGCCATATACAGCCATGTCGTTTCTCCTATTCAATTTATCTGTCTTAGTATATCAAAAAGACCTAAAATTGTCAGCTTGCGATGGCTGTTTGAGTGATTTTTTGCATAGTTTCACAAAGGTTTCAATTTCCCGAAATCGGTGTAAATGTGTCTGTTTAAATGACATGATATAATCCAATTCTTTCTGAGTCAGCATCGTTCCTCCTATATCTTCTTATTCGTAAAAGGCAAGAAAAATAGGACTGGGTTGTATCCTAAGTCCTAGATTTCTTATAAGATAGGGGCGAATAACTGGGCAATTTCCTTAATCAATTTTTGATACCAGCTATTTTTTATCGTATGAGGGAAAATTTCTTGCGATGATGAAAAAATCTCCCGAAAATCTTTTTGAATCTCTGTGATTGATTCTGTTTTATATAGCAAGACTGCATTTTCATAGTGGTGAAGCAAACTTCTATAATCTAAGTTAATGGTTCCAACTGCAGCAAAGTCCTTATCCACTAAGATTTGTTTACTGTGGATAAAGCCTGGACTATACTCAAAAATCCTCACTCCTGCTGACAACAAATCCGGATAGGCCCCTCTTGTGATGAGTTGGATTAATTTTTTATCCGGAATGAAAGGAGTCACGATGCGGACATCAACACCTCTCATGGCTGCATTTTTAATGCTCTCAGTTAAATCATAGTCAATAATCAAATAGGGTGTTGTGATATAGACTGAATCAGTAGCCTGATTAATCAAACTTTGATAAACTTTTTTCCCTACCTGAGTACGGAAGATAGGCTTGGGTCCACTACCGTAAGGAATGCAGAGCCCTTGGCCAGAACAAGGCTGATTTTCCAGGTGATACTGGTCAAAATCACTGATTTCCCCACGATTGATGTACCAAGTCATCAAAAAGAGACGGGTTAGAGCCTTGACACCAGGACCATCTATGCGAATCCCACTGTCCTTCCAGTAGCCAAAGCGTTCTACATGATTGATGTACTCATCGGCTAAGTTAATGCCTCCTGTATAGGCTACCTGACCATCTATGACAAGGATTTTACGATGGTCCCGATTGTTGTAAGCCACCGTCAAACGAGGAATCACCTTGTTAAACTTATGGGCTTCAATTCCTCGACTACGAAGCTGAATAGTATAGTCTCCAGGTAAAGTCGCCATACAGCCGATATCATCATAGAGCATCTTGATCTCTACACCCTGAGCCGCCTTTTGCTCTAGTATATCTAGTATGCTATTCCACATCAGACCTTCTTCGACAATATAATACTCTAGAAAGATAAACTTTTCAGCTCTTTTGAGATCTTCCAACATATGTTGCCACATGCTTTCACCCGAAGAAAAGAATTGTGAATCTGTTCGATCATAGACATCAGCATTGCTATCCATACTTAGCAAAGATTTGATAACTCCGTAAGCCGCCTTATCATCTTCCTTCAATTTCTGGCGGAGAGCTTTACTGTTATCCTCCCGAAAATGCATGGAACCAAGTTTGTCCAACTGCTTGATTTCTTTTTTGGACAATCGCCTTTCACCAAACATCAGATAGAGCAAGGGACCAATGACAGGAACAAAAGTCACCACTAACCACATCACTTTACTATCAGGCGCCATTGAGCGATTGACAATCGCTACGATAGTCGCCATACTCATAAAGATTAAGAGAATAACCCACAGAATAGGAGCCATCCGCCCTAAGTAAAGAAAGAGACCAAAAACAAGAGAAAGTTCAAGCAGCATAATCGAAAGACTAAAGCCATACTTGGACATCAATAATTGAAATTTTCTATATTTCATACATCCCCTTTCTTTTAACCTTCCCCCTAACCACCTACTTAATAGTTGCTTCCACTAGTATACATCAGTTAACAGCTAGATGGCAACAATTTACTCTTGCTAAAGTTTCAACCATTATGCTTTCATATGCGTATTACAGTTTGAGAGCCAACATATTGACCGTCATACCGGCTGCAGTTCCCATAAGATAGATGACATCTCCCTCCTTGACCAGCCCTTTATCTAATGAATAAGCCAAGCCAAACGGTACAGAGACTGACACCATATTTCCATAGTCAGTGACGAGATTGAGGTACTGATCCTCAGCCACACCTAGTTTTTCCATGACCAAAGGAAGAGCACGACTTGCTTGGTGAGGAATGATATAGTCCACGTCTGCCAAGGCTAGCTGTGTTTTTTCTTGAAACTCTTCAAACATGACTGGGATTTTACGAGCAGACAAGAGGAGGATTTTCTTCCCCTTCATGTCAAACATATAGTTGGTCTTCGTCGCTTCAGAGTACTCTTTTGGTTGAAAAGAAGTCAGACCTCCACGAATCTCCGTATCGTGAGCCCCTTCTGACCAAGTACGTTGGAGACTAGCAATGACCCCTTTTTCCTGATGACTTTTTTGGAAAATAAAGGCTGCTGCCCCATCACTAAAGAGTTCAAAACTTTCTTTCTGCTTGGGATTGAGCCCTAAACTACCAACCTCACTAGACACAATCAAGACACGATTGTATTCGCCCGCCTCAATCAAGTGGGACATAGTCGATAGAGCAGAAATAAAGCTGGTACAGGTCGTATTGATGTCCATTGCTGGAATTGAGAGTCCTTTTGCCACGCGCTCATGAATCAAGGCAGCCGTACAAGGGATAGGCTGAACACCAACTGCACTAGCTGATACAAGGCAATCGATATCCTTAATATCCAAATTTGCATGTTCAAGTGCACGGTGGATAGCTCCCTCTGCCAAGTCAAGTTGCGTTTCTTCATTTTCAACTACACGATAACGGGTCTGGTCTTTAAATTGAACTGTATGCTTTGGAAGGCAAATGCCATAACCTGCGATTTCTACATGTCTTTTTACTTCTGTCATTGTCTTTTTCCTTTCATAAACGTTGGATACGTTTGAGTTTACGGCTAGTATCCCAGTGATAATCTGAAAATTGGATTTGAGGAACTATGAACTCTTTTTGCTGGGCCAAGAGTTGGAACTGTGCTAAAATTGCTGTCTCTACGTCCTCATCTCGTTGGCTTAGACAAACTTCCACTAATTTCTCGGAATGTTGCTTAACTCGGTAATCTCCTACATTCTCCACAAAGAGGATACAACGTCTGATAAAGTCTGGATAGATCGTTACCTGTCCCCCATTCTGCCCTTCAAAGTAGAAGATATCATCAGAGCGTCCTTCGACCTTGTCAATCCGTGTATAGTAGGAGCCACAGGGACAAGGCTCCGGATTTTCAACCAAGATATCATTGAGCTGGTAGCGATAAACAGGCTGACTACTTCGCTTAAAGTCCGTAATCACTGGATAAAAACGGCGGTCATCTAGATACTGCTTTTCCACAAAGATAATGTCTTCGTTGAGATGTAGATTGCCAGCTGAGCAAGTGCAGGCTAGGAAACCTTCTGTCGCCTGATAAACTTGGTCAATGATGGATAGTGAAAAGGCTTCTGCGATCCGTACCCTATCACTATCTTCCAAGATTTCCGCCACCGAAACGATTTTTTGTGGGTGAATAGCTAACTCTCCATCCTTGAGACGCTTGCTCAATTCAATCAACATCGAGGCTGGCGCCACAATAATCGTTGGTTGATAGTTGTTGAGTCGCTCGATATGCTCATCTGTATGTTTGAAAATATCAAAATACTCTAGACGAATGAGCGCTGTATTGATGGTCTGATAGAGTTCATTATCAGCTCTCAGGAAAAAGGCGATGCGGTGTCCAAAAAGCTGCCCCTTGGGCAACATCTTTGCCAAGATAGCCGCAGCCCACATACTTCGCTCTTTCTCTGTTGTGATAAAGAGCCCCCGATGTCCAGACGTCCCTGAAGACAGACCGACGGCTACTTCCCCTTTAAGTTCAGTGAAGTCACGGGTCTTCTCACTTTCAATAGCTAAGGATAAGGCTTCATCACGATCCACTCCTTGGGTGTTGAGCTCATTGAAATGTTCCATCATAAAAGCCTTGTCCATATGGTCAAAGTTGCTAGGAACCCCATTTTTAAAGTAGGGCGACTCTCGCTTTAAAAAGTCCATATAGTTAGCTAATTGCTTTTTCTGATAGTTTTCTACAGCTTCTCGAGATTTGAAATGATGAAGCCATCGAGTTTGGATAAAGGTTTTAAGAAAGGTTATTTTTTTCATGTAAGATTGACTCTATCCTTTCTACAGGATCATGGCTAACAACTACCTCGATACCGTCCTTTAAGACTTCCTCCAAAAACTCTGTCCCCCTGATATAGTCGGCCCTATTATCCTGGACCAAGGAAGGAATCAGGTGCATCTGCTTGGTATAAGGTAAGAGGTCAATTCCCCAACAGAGGTCCGCTGCAATGAGGAGATTAAGGTCTGGAAAATATAGACAGGCTTGCCCCCTAGCATGCCCGTCAACAGAGGCTACTAGGATACTGCCATCTCCAAAAAGATCACAAATCGGACGATAGGGAAAAGTTGAAACTTGCTGGTCAGCTCTGATAATGGTTATATTTTTCTCAAAAGAAGCTGGTAAAAACTCCTTGAAAATCAAGTCTTTCAACTTGGGTTTTTGGTAGACTTCATATACTTCTTTTGTCAAGATAAAGGTTGCACGAGGAAAGAAACTAGCTCCTCCCAGATGATCTGGATGTAGGTGTGATAGAAGAACATAGTTAATTTCTTCTGGTTTGATTCCCTTCGCTTCCAGCAAACGTGAAATCTGGTCCTTCTCCGTCATTTGAACGGGCGTTCCTAGCCGATAGAAACCATAGCGAAGCCGGGTCTTAATATCGTAATGATAGCCTGTGTCATAGAGGAGATAGCCCTTGTCCCTGTGTTTGATAAGAAAAACACCTGCTGGAAAGGTCATCTTTTGATTCTTAACTCCCTTAAATAGCAAACCTGTGTAGCTGGTACAGTAGCCTGCTGGGAAATAATCAATGCTTTCGATAATCTTGGACATATTGTTCAATCCCTTCCGAAATACTGATTTGAGGGCGATACCCCAAGTCTCGCTCCGCCTTGCTGATGTCCAACGTCTGACTATAACGGAGCAGATAATAGGTATAGCGTGTCATAGGCGGTTCACCTTTGAGTTTCAAGACCTTATACAGAAACTCTAAACTACTAGCAATAACTGAAAGAAGAGGAGTTGGCACTTTTCTGTATGTTATTGGATAGCCCAACCCTCTCAAGGTTTCTTCTATCAAATCCTTAAAGGCTCTTGGTTCCCCATTGGTAATATTATAAACTTCGCCACTAGCTTGAGGGGTCTCTAGTGCCAAGCGAATTGCCAGAGCGACATTTTCCACACAGGTCATATCCATGAGCTGACAACCATCCCCTATCAAGGGAATGCCAATCTTCTGACTGAGTTTGAGAACTCGGGGCAAAATACTGGTATCCCCAATCCCAAAAAGCCCACGAGGTCGTAAGATAATACTCGGAACATCGGGATAATCCTTAAACAGCTTCTCCGAAGCCAGCTTACTACGAATGTAGTTGTTCAGATTATTTTCCTGAGGCGCAGCACTTTCTTTGATAGCTAGCTGATCTCGAGGCGCAGCATAGATGCTAGGCGAGGACACATAAACCAAACGCTGAATACCAGCCTCTCGACAAGCATCCAAAACATACTTGGTCCCTAAGACATTTGTCTGGTAGAAATCTTCCCAAGGTCCCCAGACGGTAGAAAGAGCTCCCGCATGCACAACCATGTCCATACCCTGACAAGCCTGAGTCAGGTCTTCTTGCTTGGTCAAATCTCTCTGGATAAATGCCACAGAGGAGTTCTCTAAAGACTGACCAACCTTGCGATTACGTCCAAAAGCTCGTACCTGATAGCCATGCTGACTGAGCTCTTCAACAACATACTTACCTAAAAAGCCCGTAGCACCTGTTACCAATACTTTCTTCATGTTTTATTTCTCCTTGTCCCCCAAGAGTCGATATATTTCATTCTTGAGGATTTCTGTTGGCTGATAGTCTTGAGCTACACGACTGAGTTTGTTCAAGTCTGACCAGCCATCTCTAGCCAATAGCTCATCAAAAGCGCGTCCAATCGCTTCCGTGTCCTCTCGTTTAGTAGTCAGGGCAATCCCCGCCTCTAGCCCGCGAACCGCATAGTCATACTGATCATAGTCATGAGGGAGAATTAAGGCAGGCTTGCCATAGATAATACATTGGTAAAAAATACCCGCACCACCATGATGAATCACATAGTCCATCTGAGGGATATATTCCTTATAGGGAAGATAGGATACCACAGAAACATTGTCCATGAGCTCCTCACATTGGAAGCCTTGTCCACCGAACCCCAGAGTTACAAAGAAGTGACAGTCCGGATGGGCTTTGGCTAATTGTTGTGTCTGGTAGAGGAGGTTGTCTTTGGCCCATGCTAGCTGAGTTCCACAGGATACGAGGACTTTTTTATAACCTGCATAGGGAGACAAATCGAGGGGATAATTCTCTGCCCTCTCAATCGAAGACCCAAAAGGCCCCACCCAAAGGTAGTGCTCTGGAAAACCACTTTTCAGCTCCAACTCTTTCATCCCAATTCCCAAGATGGAATAGGGCGAATAAATAGTTTCTTGATTTTTTTGATTGTAGAGTTTAAAATCATAACGCTTCAAGCGTTCTCTCAATAAAAAGCTTACGATTCGTTTCCCTAAACGAGTCACTTTTCTTCCTAACCATTGCTGAGTAGATTGGAAAGGATTCTTTGGACTGCCCATTCCTCCAAAGAAACAAGGCGGTCCATCTGTCGTTTCAATAGCAAACTGTGTCGCCATGGTTGTTATCCAAGGAATTCCCAACTGTTCCGCTACAAGTCCTCCAGATAGGGTTATAAAATCCGCAATAACAATATCTGGTCGATTTTTCTCCCATTCTTGCACTAGTTGGTCAGACACTATATTGATCAAATCCAGACTAGCTGACAACTGCCGATAAGTAGAAATAAGATTTAGTTGCCCTTCATTGTTGGCTACACGCTCAAACTCATCTACAGAATTTTTTAAAATGGGAAACACCTGGTATCCCATCTCCTCTGCGACAGCTTTTCGTTGCGGTCCTGTGAATAATCGAATATCATACAAAGGATCCTTCAACAAAGGTGCAAGTAAATTCAGGGTTGGGAAGAGATGTCCACTTAAAGGGAGTACTACCACGTCGATTTTGATTCTCTTCATAAATCTAGCATAACAAATTTTTAAAAAAAGAACTACTCAAAAAGTGTACCACTCCTAAAAGTGGAACTTATATTTAAAGAAAAGGAATGGATCTCGTATAAGACCCATTCCTTTATGTGTATGATTTATCTAACTTTTATCGAGTAATACATCAAATATCTTTCATCTTATCGAAATTTTGATAAATAAGCTTTACTTAGATAAAACGATGCGATCAGACGCTTCTCTATCCATATCGTCGATAATCATCTGATTCCCATTGATTGCATAAATCTTGACATCATCCCCAATAATCATACGTTGATTAGTGGCATCGAAGCTAAACTGCTTGATTTCTTGATCTCCGTCAGTTTCTACCTGTGTCCATGTACCAGTTGTTCCAGTTACCACTAAAGTGATACGGTCTCCTTCGTCCTGACCGGTATAAGTTCCATCAATATTGGTTGGTTGAGCCTCAGGCGCATTTTGTGAAGAACTTGTTGCTGTCTGGTTTGAATTTTCTGCCGAAGATGAAGCAGCAGGTTGTGATTGCTGAGTTTGTTGAGTTTGCGATTGAGCTACTGGTTGTTGAACTTGTTGAGCTCTTTGTGAACAAGCTACTAAGAGACTAAGACTTGCTAGAGAAGCAAGAGAAAGTGTGAATGTTTTTAATTTCATGATGAATTTCCTTTCTGCTACCGATTTAGAGAATGTTTCTTCTAACTGGTAGTTCCCCTAGTATAACAAGTTCAAAAAAGGAGGTCAATTTATCTGCTCATGCTCCAGTAGGTGACTCCGTACTTCTGAGATAAAATAGAGGGACCCTGTAATGAACAACAAGTCCTGAACGTCGGATCTTGCTTCAAAATTGCTAATAAATTCTCGGTAAGAAGGAATGACGTCGTAACCTGTTACATCTGTCTCGTACAGAGAACCTTGATAGTCAAAACCAGTCACCTTGAGTTCCACCTGAGGCAATTTTTCAGTCAGATAAGCCAACATTCCTTGATAATCCTTCCGTTTCAAGGCTCCAAAGAGGATTTGAGGACGATAACCTCCTTGCTCTTTTTCTTTGATAAACTCAACCAAGCGAGTCAAGGCAGGGAGGTTATGAGCACCATCCAAGTAAATCTGCGGACGAATACGCTCCAAACGCCCAGCCCAATGGGTCTTCTCCAAAGCCTGTCTTACAACCTGCTCATCAACAGCTTCCTTTCTTTTTCCCATAAAAAGAAGAAACGTTTGCAACGCCAAGGCAGCATTTTCCTGCTGATAAGTTCCTTCTAAGCCTATGTTCAACTGCGAAAAAGTTCCCAAAGAACTTGAAAAATCGCCATTCAGCATTGAAAAATCTTGACCTGCCTGATAAAGGTCAACAGCTAAAGATTCGGCTTTTTTCTGACAGACAAGCCTAGCTTCTGGAGGCAATTTCGCAATCACTGCCTTTTTACCAGCCTTAAAAATACCTGCTTTCTGCTCTGCAATTGCTGCTACACTGTCACCCAGAGTCTCCTGATGATCAAGCCCGATGGAGGTGATGACAGCAAGCTCTCCAGTTACCACATTGGTTGTGTCAAGTAAACCACCAATTCCCACTTCTAGTAGAACCAAATCCACCTCTTGCTCTCTAAAATAAAGAAAAGCAATCAAGGTTAGCAATTCAAAAAAGGACAACTGGTCATGGGTTTGCAGAAGCGTTTTCTCCATCTCCTTGACCTGATTAGCCAAACGGATGAAGTCTGCATCAGCTATTGGTTGCCCATTAATGCAGATTCGATCATTGATAGAGACAATATGAGGAGAGGTAAAAGTCGCAACTTTTTTACCATGCCCCATAAATAACTCCCTCATAAAAGCAATGGTAGATCCTTTTCCATTAGTCCCTGTTACGTGGATAATAGGATAAGACTTCTCGGGATTCCCCAACAAATCCACCGCTTGTTGCATTCGGCCCAAACCTGATCGAAAATTCAAACCAATCCGACTATGGAGCCATTCTTCTACTTCAAACATATACATCTCCTTAATTACAGGTTCAATCAACCGCCTCAATAAAGTCTCATAACTAACAAAAACGAGGCCAGGATTTTCGTCCCGACCTCTTACCTGGTTAGCTAATAACTAGCTACTATGAAGTTAACGTGGGCTAAAAACATCCACTGGATGTTCCAACTCTTCCAATTTCTAGGAGTTGGGCTGATACAGTCTCCCAGACTTACCAGTTCTCTCTTATTTAAAGGAACTGGGGTAAAAATGTTCACTGAACATTTTTACTCCTCCATAAAACTATTGAAGACTTCTTCAATCATGTTCCATTCGTCTTCTGAGTCTTCTGGGATTGGTTGCAATTCGCCTTCTGTTCCATCTTCGTTTTCGATGAATGAGTAAGCTTGGATTTCAACTTGTCCGTCTTCGTCTTCTTCTGCGTTAACTGGTACTAGAAGAACATAGTTTTTACCAAATTCTTCTTTCCCATCAATCGTCAAAAGGATTTCAAACAAGGTTTCGTTACCTTGCTCATCTACTAGTGTGATTAGTTCACGTTCTTCGTGGTCGTGGTTATGATCGTGTGACATAGCCTCTCCTTTATATTAAAATTTTCTATCTAAATAATTTTGTAAAATCAGCTGAGCTGCTAACTTATCAATGACTTTCTTGCGCTTATTGCGACTGATATCTGCTTGTTCAATCAACATGCGCTCAGCAGCAACTGTTGTCAAGCGTTCATCCTGATAGTCTACTGGTAAACCAAAAAGCTCTTCTAGCTTTGCTCCGTATGCCTGACTAGCTTCCACGCGCGGTCCGCTTGTATTGTTCATGTTTTTAGGCAAGCCCACTACAAATCGTTCCACCTTGTAAGCATCAACCAACTCCTTAACGCGGTCAAAACCAAATTGGCCTTGCTCCTCATTGATTTGGATGATTTCAAGTCCTTGAGCTGTAAAACCGAGCGGATCGCTAATAGCCACCCCTACCGTTTTTGAACCGACGTCCAATCCCATAATTCTCATAGGTTACAGATCGACTCCTTGTCCTTTAAGGTAGTAGCGGACCAATTCCTCAACGATTTCATCACGCTCATACTTACGGATTTGATTTCGTGCATTATTATAACGAGGAACGTAGGCAGGGTCTCCACTCAATACGTAACCAACGATTTGGTTAATTGGGTTGTAGCCCTTATCGTTCAACGAAGCATAGACATCAGTCAAAGTTTCGCTAATTTCTTTTTTATTGGAATCGTCCAATTTAAAACGTACTGTTTCTTCAGTAAATCCCATTCTAACACCCTCTTTCCTTAGAATAGTACCATTATAGCATAATTCCTTACCTTCTACAATTCAGGCAGTCTATTTATTTGGATTTTCTACTGTTCTGTCGCGCCATTTGCCAATCTATCTGAAATATATTTGCTTGGTTCATTTTTCAAAAGATTTTCCAAGCCAATATTTTTTAGATATTCTAACTGAGAAGCCTTCTTGACATCCAGAACTTGAAAATCATAACTAGTCGTTGTTTGAAGTTCGGTTGCGCTCAATAATTTGGTTTCAAGTTTGAAGCCTGCCAATTTACGAGCTTCAATGATAGACTCATCCTTCTCCTCCGCCTCAAGAAGAGCTTTTTGAGTTTCTTCCACACCATGTTGATCAATATAGGTCTTCAACTCATCTGAGACTGGACGCTTTTGCTGAATGGTTAGGTTCAAAAAAGTCTTGTCTTTGTATGTAATGGTTTGGGTTTGCTGGCTACCATCATCTGACTTAGGCAAGACCAAAGTCTTGGTGACAACTGTGTTCTTCTCAGCATTTTCAATAACTGGCAATGCTGATTGAAGCGTATCCTTTTCTGTTTTGGTAGCTGGTCCAGCTTCTTTTTTCTGTCCACAACCAACCAGAACAAAAAGGAAAGCTAGACTAACAAGAACAATTTTTTTCATTTCTTTCTTCTTTCTTTTTGAGATTAAAATAGAATAAGACTGGGAATTGCTCCCAGCCTTGATGTTTATAGAGCTGCACGCAAACGTGCTTCTGCATTTTCTACATTACGGACAGAGCGTGGTAGGAAGGCACGAATATCGTCTTCCTTGTAGCCAACTTGCAGGCGTTTTTCATCCACAAGGATTGGGCTCTTTAAAATTCTCGGTGTTTCCATAATCAGATTGAGGACTTCATTGACACTCAAATCTTCAATATCCACTCCAAGGGCTTTGGCATAGCGATTTTTAGACGAAACGATGCTGGCTATTCCGTTATCTGTTTTTGTCAGAATATCCAGTAATTCTTCTCTCGTAATTCCTTCTTTACCAAGGTTTTGTTCTTTATAACTTAACTGGTGGGCATTGAGCCAGGTTTTTGCTTTTTTACAGCTAGTACAACTTGAGACTGTATAAATTTTAATCATGTACCTACCCCTTTCGCTACATGTTACTATCAGTTTAGTCTATTATACCATAAAAAACATCCGACTTGCGACCTATTTTTAAATTTTTTTGACTTTTTTCGTCATTTTCGTACTTTTTTCTTGACAAATAACTAAATGACTATCAACTCTTTTGGAGCTAGGGTCAACAATTCACAACCTGTCTCTGTAATCAGGATATCATCCTCGATACGAACGCCATATTTGCCTTCGATATAGACACCTGGCTCATCTGTCAAGGCCATACCTGCCTTAATAGTTTCTGTGGAAGTCTGGCTAAAGTATGGTTCCTCATGGATATCCAGTCCAATACCGTGTCCGATACCGTGAGTAAAGTAGTCGCCATAGCCTGCCTCGATGATAATATCACGAGGGATTTTGTCAAAGTCACGGAAACCTAAGCCAGCCTTAGCCTGATCAATCAAGGCTTGGTTAGCTTTTAGAACTGTATTGTAAATCTCCGCCTGCTCATCGCTGACATGCCCTAGATAGATAGTCCGTGTCATATCACTGACATAGTGGTCATAAAGGCAACCGAAGTCCATGGTAATGGCTTCTCCCAGCTCCACTGGTTTGTGCATTGGATGGGCATGGGGCTTAGAAGAGTTGATACCACTTGCTAAAATAGTGTCAAAAGACAAGCCAGATGCTCCCAACTCACGCATACGGAAGTCAAGGAAGTTGGCAATTTCGATCTCAGTTTTTCCAGGTTTGATAAAATCAAGCGCATCGCGAAAAGCTTGGTCTGAGATAGAACATGCTTTACGAATAGTCGCAATCTCTTTCTCATCTTTAATCATACGAAGCACTTCAACAAACTGAGTCTGCGGAAGCAAGTCCAAACCTGCAAAAGCAGCCTGCATACGGTGGTAATAAGAAACCGAAATCTCGTCTTCAAAACCGACGCGAGACAAGCCCATATCCTTAACAATGCCTGCAATAACAGCCAATTCATCGCGGTCAGCCACAATCTCAAAACCTGTCACTTCTTGCTTAGCTGCAATGATATAGCGAGAGTCTGTCACCAAAACCTGACGGTCACGGCTGATAAAGACTGTTCCATTTGAACCCCAAAAACCAGTCAAATAATAGACGTTTTTAAGGTTGTTGATGATGATACCATCTAGTTCTTTTTCTTGCATTTTAGCTAGAAATGCTTGCACACGTTTATTCATGATGTAACTTTCCTTTCAAATAGTGTCCTGTGTAGCTGGCTTCGTTGGCCGCTACTTCTTCTGGAGTTCCTGTTGCAATGATGGTTCCTCCACCGACACCGCCCTCAGGTCCCAAGTCAATGATATGGTCTGCCGTCTTGATAACATCTAGATTGTGCTCGATAACAAGGACTGTATTGCCATCGTCTACAAAGCGAGCCAAGACTTTAAGCAAGCGAGCGATATCCTCGGTATGAAGTCCTGTCGTCGGCTCATCCAGAATGTAGAAGGACTTACCTGTCGAGCGTTTGTGGAGTTCACTAGCCAGCTTCATACGCTGAGCTTCTCCTCCAGAGAGGGTGGTAGCTGGTTGTCCTAAGGTTACATAGCCCAGCCCTACATCCTTGATGGTCTGGAGTTTACGTTGAATCTTGGGAATGTGTTGGAAAAATTCCACCGCATCGTTGACGGTCATATCTAAAACTTGCGAGATATTCTTTTCCTTGTAGTGAACTTCTAAGGTTTCACTGTTATAGCGGGTTCCGTGGCAAACTTCACAAGCAACGTAAACATCTGGCAAGAAGTGCATCTCAATCTTGATAATCCCGTCACCTGAGCAGGCTTCGCAACGACCACCCTTGACGTTGAAACTGAAACGGCCCTTCTTGTAGCCTCGTATCTTAGCTTCATTTGTCTGGGCAAAGAGGTCTCGTATATCGTCAAAAACTCCCGTATAGGTAGCTGGGTTGGACCTCGGCGTCCGTCCGATCGGGCTCTGGTCAATGTCAATCAAGCGGTCTACATGCTCAATCCCTGTAATCGTCTTAAACTTACCAGGCTTGTCTGAATTGCGGTTGAGCTTCTGCGCAATGGCTTTTTTGAGGATGCTGTTGATTAAGGTCGACTTCCCTGAACCTGATACCCCTGTCACTGCGATGAATTTTCCTAGTGGGAAGCGAGCAGTGATATTTTGCAAGTTGTTCTCACGCGCACCTGTCACTTCGATAAAGCGACCATTTCCGGCACGGCGCTCTGCTGGCACTGGAATGGCACGTTTCCCTGACAAGTACTGGCCTGTGATAGACTTGCTGTTGCGAGCCACCTGCTTGGGCGTTCCTGCAGCAACAATCTCCCCACCAAAAACACCCGCACCGGGACCAACGTCAATCAGATAATCCGCCTCACGCATGGTATCTTCGTCATGTTCCACTACTATGAGAGTATTACCCAAATCACGCATCTTTTTGAGACTGGCAATCAGACGGTCATTATCCCTCTGGTGAAGACCGATTGACGGCTCGTCTAGAATATAAAGGACACCTGATAGGTTAGAACCAATCTGGGTTGCCAAGCGAATACGCTGACTTTCCCCACCTGAAAGGGTTCCTGCTGAACGAGACAGAGTCAAATAGTTAAGACCCACGTTATTAAGGAAGGTCAAACGATCCTTGATTTCCTTGAGAATAGGCCGAGCAATGATGGCTTCATTTTCAGACAAGGTCAGCTGGCTCACCAATTCCAAGTGGTCTGCGATAGACAGGTCTGAAATTTCTCCGATATGTGGCCCTTGCTCGCCACCTACACGGACAGACAAGGCCTGATCATTAAGACGATAGCCACGACAGGTTCCGCAGGTCAGCTCATTCATGTAGAGACGCATCTGGGTGCGGGTGTAGTCACTATTGGTCTCATGGTAGCGACGTTTAATATTATTGACAACTCCCTCAAAAGGAATGTCAATATCGCGCACACCACCAAATTCATTCTCATAGTGGAAATGGAATTCCTTGCCATCTGAGCCGTAGAGAATCAAGTTCTTATCTTCTTCTGACAAGTCCTCAAAAGGCTTATCCATATCCACTCCAAAGGCTGTCATGGCCTGCTCTAGCATATTTGGATAGTAGTTGGATGAGATAGGATTCCAAGGTGCTAACGCTCCCTCACGTAAGGTTTTGCTGGCATCTGGTACTACCAAATCAGTATCCACCTCCAGCTTGATGCCCAAACCGTCACACTCACTACAAGAGCCAAAAGGAGCATTGAAAGAGAAGAGACGAGGCTCTAACTCTGGAACAGTAAAGCCACAAACTGGACAGGCATAATGCTCAGAAAACAACAACTCAGAGTCGTCCATAGTGTCGATAATGACATAACCTTCTGCAATACGAAGGGCAGCCTCAATGGAATCAAAGAGACGACTACGGATACCCTCCTTGATAACGATACGGTCAACCACGACATCGATATTGTGTTGCTTACTCTTAGACAACTCTGGCACTTCGGTCACATCATAGACTTCCCCATCCACACGGACACGAACATACCCATCTTTCTGAACCTTCTCGATAACACTCTTATGTTGGCCTTTTTTCTTGCGGATGACAGGGGCCAAAATCTGCAAGCGCTGGCGTTCAGGCAATTCTAAAACCTTATCCACGATTTGCTCCACAGAAGAGGCCTTGATAGCTCCATGCCCGTTGATACAGTAAGGCGTCCCCACACGTGCGTAGAGGAGACGCAGATAGTCATTGATTTCAGTCGTTGTTCCCACCGTCGAGCGAGGATTTTTACTAGTCGTTTTCTGGTCGATGGAAATAGCTGGGCTGAGACCATCGATGGCATCTACATCAGGCTTCTCCATATTCCCCAAGAATTGACGAGCGTAGGCTGACAAACTCTCCACATAGCGACGTTGTCCCTCCGCATAGAGGGTATCAAAGGCCAGACTGGATTTCCCTGAGCCTGACAAACCGGTCACAACAACCAGCTTGTCTCGCGGAATCTCCACATCAATATTTTTTAAATTATGGGCACGCGTCCCATGAATGACAATTTTATCTTGCATCTTTGTTCTTTCTAGTCCATTATTGCTTACCATTATACCAAAAAAAGTGAGATTCTATTACCCAAAAGGCCGATTTTGTAGTATAATAAAAAACTTCTTATTTTATGTTTCATTAGGGCTTCCTAACCCTTATATCACGCGCTTTTTAATAAAAATTACTAACATTACTTTTTACTACTTGCTCCCCCAAAGTACGCAAAAAGGGGAGCAAAAAAGCCCCACAAAAGGGCTAAGATTTGACGAGTTCAGCAGGCAAGAAACTAGCACGGTCAAACGTGCTTTTTTTATTGCTGGTTGCTGATAGGTATATTATACCATGAAGCGCGTGGTTTATAAGATTATGACCTCACAAAAGCCCCCAGATTCGTTTCTGAGAGCTTCTAGTTTATCCATGGTGTTTTAGTTGTCCAGTACGAAACAAAGCAAAATAGGGGGGCGAATATGAAGCCTACGCCTACATTTGCCAACATTTATGCTTCTAACTCTTGTAGTAAGGTTAAATCTAAACCATCAAGGTCAAAATCTATGTTTAAATCGATGTCTATATCCATGTTTAAATCTATCTCCATATCCTCTAATTGGATATTCTCCAAATCAATCAAAAAATCTTCAATCATGTCATCCCCCTCATTTAAATCTCAACATTTCTCAACAAAACACCACAAACGCCTACCTATATACTTCTAGTTCTCCGTTCTGGTGGATTCTCGCAAAGTTTAAGACGGCTATCTGTTTGTATCGGTGGTAGCTAGTGGAGCTAGTACCTGCCATTTCTACGCATTCGCTCATTGTTTTCTTCCTCATGTAGCAATAATGGATAATGAAGTATTTTCTGGCTCTCTCGTTCTCTATGCTGTTGATGTCGTGGGCGAATATTTCCAACCCCTCACGGATTGCTTTTTCATGTTCACCGCTCAAATTCCACTGATCAGGTAAGACAAGTTTCCAAGCCTGTTCATCTATCGTAACTTGGTTTTCACTTCCTGCCATCCTCTGGAATCTCAGAAAGTAAGTCATCCGCTCTCTGACGTTCATCATCGTTTTAAACTTATCCAGCTCCATTAGTTCGCTCCTTCATGATATAATATTATTGAGATTATAGCTGAGGCGGAGCGCCTTGGCTTTTTTTCGTTTTCTCTATGTTCGCTCTAGCTTCAAATGCTTTCCCGTGAGAAAAAATGTACAATGACGGTGTGAAGCTCATAGAAGCGCGTGGGGAGGGAGATAGCCCCCATATCTCCTTATGGTTTGATAAGCAATTAAGGGATGTTTTTATTTCTCTTCTTTCCTTGTCATTCTGCAAGCAATTAAGGCAAGTTATTTCTTTGCTTATCTGCTTATCATTTGGTAAGCAACAAATCCAAAATAACAGACTTTTAAATTGCTCTTATCTCCTTACAGTTCTTCAGGGAGTAAAATCAAAATAAGCGATGTTATTTCCTGTCCTATTCCCTTACCGTTTGACAAGGAGAAAAACGAAAATAAGGAGCTTTTAAATTTGTCTTAACTCCCTATCGTTTTGTAAGCAATTAAGAAGGTTTATTGTCGTCCTTATCTGCTTATCGTTTCTCAGGGAGTTAAGGAGGGTTTTTATTGCTCTTATCTGCTTGATAAATGATAGGGGAATATAGCCACTTTCTCGGCGTTCGCTCGGAGTTCAACACACATAACCCTGCCATTTGTCAGGCATATTTACTGCCACTACCTAAGTAAAACCTAAGTATTTCCTGTTTCCTTTTCCTAAACGAATAATTTTTTTATCAAAGCACGCGCTCCATTTATCGCACCCTTTTTTTGGAACGCTCTGCTTACTTAAACCCTTGATATATCTAGCTTTTTTAACATTTAGACCGTCTAATATGTAGTATTTGTTTGTTTTGTAAATTGCACACTACTACAAATTATCTCATGGATCCCAAACCATTCAGCCAAAATCTATCCCCTTTTTCAATATACTTCAAAAACTTCTTATAGTGCTTATGATACCTGTCACGTTTCATATACCTTGGTCTTTCAGGGAAAGCATCAAACATATATCCACCACGTCTAGGACTCCACCCTGGTTCTACCTTTCTGGCTTCTTTTAGTGCAAGCTCCCAGTAATATTGGCAATCCGTTTTACTACGGTTCAGGGTGCTCTTGTGGATATCTAGACAAGTACCGCAACTAAAATACAAATACCGTTTATAAAGCAATCTGCACCGTCTACCACAATCAGGGCAAAGAAAGAAATAGCGATAACCTCCCTTAGTACCTGCTATTCTGTCTAATTCAAATGACTCTCCACCAAAATCAATCTCTAAATTATCCAAATCAATTTCTAAACGTTGACCGTCCAACTCGGCTATACCCTTAGTTATTCCTCTCAGCTTCATTGGTTTAGTGATTGTTTCTATTGCTAACTGCTTCATTATTTCCCTCTATATGGAAAAACCCAAAACTATTGGGTTCAGTAGTAGTGAAACCACAAAAAGAGGCAATGCCCCTTTGCTACTATTCTTCACTGAGTAAGCCACTTACTACCACATCACGGACAAATTGAGCTTGTTTTTCTTTGGGTAGTTGCAAAGCTTCAAGTAAAGACTCTAGAACTTGCTTGTCAGTTCCTGCAATCAACTTCTTAATGATATTCTGGAATTGTCCTTCCAAGTACTCGCAAAAATGTATCCGCTGTGCTTGTGTCGGCTGCACTGGTACTGGTGAGCTATCTGCAATCAGCAAGAAGCAGGCTTCCGCGATTTGGGCGAATAACTTTGCACGCGCTTCAGGGTGTCTGTATAACTCATAGGCATTTATGCTGGTGTCTTCCGTCCGGAGCTTCTCACCTAGTTCAATCAGTTTAGGCGTATCTTCAAGACATACTGGTGTAGCATCCGCCATAAAATCGTCACGTTTGCGATTGAGTTCTTCCAGTTCCTGATCTGCCTGTTCAAAGTATGCTGGTTCTATCATGGAATTCCTCCTTTTTTATTTGGTTAAAAATTACGCTTCATCCTCTTGTCTTTGATGTCTGTCATGTTGTATACATTCCCCTCTGACCGTTTGCCAATGCGACTGACTAGCTTATCATTATAGATTCTGGCCAGCTCTTTTCCGTTGTGATTGGTGTTGATGATAGTTGTGTCTCGCTTATCAAAAATCTTGAAAAGAAAGGCCTGTACCCAATTATTAGCTTCATTTTTTTGGCTGTTCATAACACTTTCTGTTCCTAAATCATCAATAAAGAGATAGTCAACCTCAGTCAGTAACTTCAAGGCATCATACTCTGTAAAATCACTCTGTCTATACTGCCAACCTGACTGAATGCGCGTGATAATCTCAGTAATACTGACAAAAAGCACACTCTTAGGCTCATCCCTAGACTTATAGCCCTCGTTAATGGCTTTGGCCATAGAATAGCATAAATGACTTTTGCCAGTACCTGGATTGCCCATAATTAGCGTGTTCCCTGTCATACCGTTTAGGTACTCCTTAGCTTGATTGATAGCAAACTCCTTGGCCTCGTGTTCCTCTTTTGTCTCGGCTTTGAAAGTGCTAAAAGAGGCCTCTCTCAGCTCATTTGATACCGTACTTTCACGCGCTAGCACATCATAGGTTGAAGAGTCCAGATCATGGCCCAGGGCTTTTTCTATGCCCTCTAGCTCCGTCTGTTTGATGTTCTCCCTAGTACATTCCATGCAGTAGGGTGATGTATAACCATCTGGCTTTTTGAATTGTACTAGGTTAATCTGATGGGTTGGGCAAAGCTCATCAGTGACCTTTATTTTTTCATTGAGCTGGTCTGTATTCAGTAATTCCATTGTTTCTCCTCTCCGTCAGTAGATAAACGGATCTTGAATATCATCGTCAGACTGACCTTGTTTCTTTTGCTGAAACAGTCTCTGTTCATCTTCGACTTGTACCATGGTTCTAATACCATTCTGTCTCCAGTTCTTGAGTATTGAATTGATATAGCTAAAAGATCGCTTGCCGTTATCTGCAGCCTTGTCTATAGCAATCTTGATAACCTCTAGCTCCATACCGTCAAGAGTGAGATAGTCAGTCAGTATTTGATATTGTTGCCCATCCATAACCCCTATACGCTTTTGGTAATAGTTAGAGATTTCAGCAGTAGGAGCAGAAGAAGTTTTTTTCTCTATCTCTTCTTCTATCTCTATCTCTTTTTCTTTCTCTATCTCTATCTCTGTCTTACACGTAGTTGACAATGTTAAATTTTTAGATAACATTGTAAGATTTTCCTTTTGTTCTCGTTGCTGTTTCCGATATCCTCGCATATATGCTGCTTGGTTGGTTTCCTGCTGTACCAAGGCTTTTGCCTGTGGTAATTCTGCGTTTTTATCTTCATCAACTTGTATTAGACCACACTTAGTAAAGTATGCCATGGTCATATCTATATCATCTTCTGATACATCTAATTTTAGGGCTAACTCTTCCTTAAGATTATCAAAGTAGCCCTCATAGTATAAAATACAGTCACTCTCCAAACTCTCTAGCATGAGCCTAATATAAATAACTGTCATGGTGTACCCACCCGGTACTGTCTTTAGTCTCTTGATAAAAATATTGTCAAAAAATTTCTTATCAATTTTTAGCCAAAAATATATTTTAGTCTTTGCCATTATCCACCCCCAGAAACTTCCAGATGTCCGTAACTTTGTAATAGATTTTTCTAGTATCTTCTAGTGGGGGTTGGTAGCGCCTTAGCCCTGCTTTTTCCCACCGTTGCAAGGTCATGTATTTTATATCTAACTCGTCCATGACTTCCTGGGCTGATATTAAGCCTGTCAGTCGTGGTTTGACTGTATCACGCGCTTCAAGGTATCTTTCCACTACCTCCAGAATGCCATGCGCTAAGTCTTGCTCACTTTCTCGGCTTAGGCTAAACATATCCGCCCACCTCCTTCAAGGTTTCTTTGTAGCTTTCTAGGTCACTGTTCATCAACACTGCTAGGCGCTTGCTCTCCTCCTGTACTTGGTTGTAAAAAGCCTTAGCGCCATCTAGTAGCTCGCCTTTATTCGCTGGGATAAAGTAGCCACTAAAAACGCCATATCTAACCCCCACAATTGGGATGTTATGCTTGACTACTAGGCGCTTGATGATATCGCGTACTGTTCTTTCTGTTAGCTTGGTTGTCAGACTGATTTCTGCCCCTGTTATGGAGTTCTCAGCCCCTACCTTGATTAGTCTTAATACTCGTTTATCATTCTCTGATAGACTCATTCAGTTCCTCCCCTCCTTTGCTTTTATTCACAAAGGTTATTTGTCCGCTTGCTACCCCTTGCAAAATAGCTTTTTGGTTTTCTATGATTGTATCGAGGGTTTTAAAAATAACTGCCTTAGTCTCTAAATCCAACGTTTGTTTTATCAGCAAGCCCATAGTTACAGCTAACTTTGTTGCATTGTCCGTACACATAGCTAAAAAAATCTCTTTTGTAAAATAGGGTTCATCTGGTATTTTTTCACTATCAAGGTATATCTTCACTGTGTAACTCATTTCATCCCTCCGTAAACTCTTACCCCTGCAAGCTGGATATATCGCCCATAATCAGGGTTTAAATCCTCGCTAGGTGTTTCTATCGTCTGTTGATTTTCTCCCTCCATTTGGGCGCTCTTTTTGCGGTCTAGGTGGTTTAAATAAAGCAGCAGTCCAACCAGTACCACGCTAACAAAAAACGCCTGTGTGTTGCTTAAATCTAGTTCATTCATCTTATACCCTCGCCTTATAGTTCTTGATAAATTCCGCTTGTTTAGGTTGTTCTATATTCAGCAAGTCGTCTTCGGCTTGTGCCATTTCTTTAATATCTTTAGTCATGGTATGCCTCCAGCTCTTTAGCGTTGTCATTGTTCAAAAGCAAAAAGGCTATTTCATTTAAACGATCGTATAGCTTTTCATTCTGGGCGTATGCTGCATCAGTGTATTTTTTAGCAAGCCATAAGAACGTGGTTGTATCTTTCTGTAGTGCAAACTCAAGCCCTTCAAGAGCTAGGTTATTCATTTCTAAAACATTCATGATGTCGGTTAATTCGTTCCCTAATTCTGCTAGTTTCTTAGCCGATAATAGAACTTGTTGGCTTGATGTTGCTTTTTTTGTTGTCATGTTTTTTACCTCTTTTTCTATCTTTTTATACTTGCCACGATGGCTTTTTAATACTTTTTTCTTGCCTACAGCCTCACGCTCTCAGTCGCCAAATTTCTGAGCGTGGGGCTTTTTTGAGTTGTTTCTTATACAGGATATCCTCACGCTCAGACTCGCCAAATTGAAAGCGTGAGAAAGTACCAGTTTTAAGAGTTGGCGCTCTCCGTATGGTCAAATTGCCCTAAATATGCTATAATCTAGGTATAAATCTTTACTAAAACCTCTTTGATAATAGCTTGCCTGCTTTTTGTTAAATTCGTTTTAGTGTTAGTCTGAAAGGCTCTGCGGTGTGGTTATTGCTAAGCCTTTTTTTGTTGCTCTCACGCGCTTCTTCGGCGTGTTTTTTTATTTCTGAATGCCATGGCTTTGATTTCTTGGTAACTCATATTCAAGCCAATCATGGCTATTACCATATCCTCAAATGCTTGGTATTGCTCCAGCTCGTCACTGGTCAAGCTATCAATGCCATTATATCCCCCACGTTCTTCCCTTAACTGCTTAGCGTTCCTGTCGGTTACTGCCTTCAGTAGCAGGTTGTTCATGGTGCTATGCGCGTGCTTGGGTGCATTAGTCCATGTCTCAATACTGTCATGCAAGGTTTTTCTTTTTGGCTTTTCTAGCGCCCTCTGCATACGAAACTTAGAAAGCTCCTCACGCATTTCAAAGAAGGCTTTGACTAGGTTCATTTTGAATTTACGAACTGGTGCAGTATTCTTTAGATAAGTGATCAGCAAGGTCGCTTGTTGTTCATTTAAGCGATAGATTTTCATTGGTCGCCCTCGCCCATCTAATTTACGGATTTCAAATCCGATTATTCCGTAGCTTTCAAAATCCTCTTGATGATTTCTTATTAAGCTTTGTACTGTATCGTGTTTAACCTCAGCGCATTCAGCAATGATCTCGCTTGTAGTATACGGCTCTTTCTTACCGTCCATGTAAACAATGTTCATGGTGTCCCTCCTAATCTTCAACGGTAAGTAGTTCGTCAATGGTAACGCCTAGATACTCGGCTACCTTTTGCAAGGTTTCAATATCTGGGCGCTTTGTGCGTTCATAGTATAGTGATATGAGTGCGCTTTTTGATATGCCTGTTTCCTTGTGAACGTCACTAACTTTTTTACGTTGTTTTGCTAATATGACACGAAAATTATTGTTCATATCGTCAACCCCTCTCGTTATTATTCTATGCAATAATTATCGCATAGAATAATAATAACCAATAAAAAATAAATTGTCAACAAAAAAATTATTCTTTGCGATAATTTTTTATTGTGTATTTCAGAAGATAATTGTAAAATGTATCTAAGGAGGGATGGTTGTGATAAAAAATAATTTAGCAAATATCTTGAAGACAAAAGAAAAAACAGCTGCATGGCTATCAGTTAAAACTGGAATAACTCCAGCAGCCTTGTCTAAAATTGTTAATAACAGCAGTACAAAAATAGATTACATAACATTAAATAAAATTTGTTTGGCGCTAAAAATAGAACCAAAGGATTTTTTTGACTTTTTACCCTATGATTACGAAGTAGAAAGTATATACGATAATAAAGATATAAAAGTTTCTCTAAAATCATTTGAATTAGATGAAAAGCCTAACAGTTCTCAAATAGAGAGTTTGGATTTTTATCAGCATCAAGCAGATAATATAGATATTGAAGTTAGTTGTGATTTTGGGTTAGAAGTTAATTTTATGAATACCCCAATGGGAGATAATTTTAGTATCTGGTATATTTCAGCTTACTTTTATGATTTGGATTATAATTCATTTACTGTTAGCATAGATATTGATGATGATAGTATAGGCTTTCTAAAAAAATACATTGCACCATATGATAAGGGCGAATTATTTAAAATAATTAAGCGTGAAATAATTTCAAAAATTCAATCCAATTATTTCGATTGGTTCGAAAATCAATATGGAAAAGTTAGTAAAGAAGAATATGGATTTTTAAAATCATTAAATTGGTGGATTGGTGAAGGTACTCAGGATTACAAAGTGAATGATGAAGATATTCAAATAATGATTGATATTGAAAAGAAAGACTAACCCACGCGCCACAATGTTCAACAATCCTGAAACGCGTGGATTCTCGGGCTTCGCTCAAGCTTCAACCCAATATAAGCCCCATATCTACTAATTTTGTTGATGTCAACAAATGTCAACCACTTTCAATATTTTAGAAAGGATCTCATGAACGAATTACAATTTTTAATCTATACCGCTGACAACGATAGCGAGACAGCTAGTGTCATCATCAAAGGCGAAACGATTTGGGCTAGTCAGAAAGAAATGGCTAGACTTTTCGATGTCGGTGTTCCTGCAATTAGTAAGCACTTAAAAAATATCTTTGAAGAGGGAGAATTAGAAGAAAAGGTGGTTGTTTCCAAAATGGAAATAACCACAAAACACGGTGCAATTGCTGATAAAACCCAAACTAAGGATGTCAGCTACTACAACCTTGATGCCATCATTTCAGTTGGTTACCGTGTCAATTCCCAAAAAGCTACGAGATTTAGACAGTGGGCTACTTCGGTACTTCGTGAGTACATGATAAAAGGGTTCGCCATGGATGACAACCGTCTGAAACAAGGCGAAAACTTGCTGGAAAAAGACTATTTCCGTGAGCTGTTGGAGCGCGTGCGCTCTATCCGGGCTAGTGAACGCCGTATATGGTTACAGATTACAGATATTTTTGCTGAAATCTCTATCGACTATGACCCACAAAGTACGTTGACTAAGCAATTCTATGCTGATGTACAGAATAAGTTTCATTATGCAATCACTGGCCAAACTGCTGCGGAAATTATCTACACGAAAGCTGACCACACAAAAGACAACATGGGACTTACAACATGGAAAAACTCCCCTAATGGCCGCATACTGCAAGCAGATACTCAAATAGCAAAGAATTACCTTTCAGAAACAGAAATCCGTTCCCTTGAAAGAGGAATATCTAGCTATTTTGATTACCTGGAAAGACAGATAGAACAGCGAAAAGCTCAGACAATGCAACAACTAGCCCAAAGTATTGACCGCTTTTTGACTTTCCAAGAATACGATATTTTAGAAGGTCATGGGAAAATCACTTCTAAGGTTGCGAAAGATAAAGCAAAAGCAGAATACCAACTATTCAACAAAACTCAAAAGATAAACTCAGACTTTGAAAAAACTTTAAAACAGCTAACTGACGATAAAAAACTTTAAATACAGGCCTGTTTACTATAAACAAGCCCATATTAACCCCATATCCGCCTTGTTTCCTACTCTGGTATTATTTACCGTCTGACTATTTAAAATCGAATACAGGGCAAACTATGAAGCCCTAGCATGATATAAAACCTTTTTGATAATGGCTTGCCTGCTGATGTATTTTAGAAAGGTTTATCATCATGAAAATAACTGAAGTTATAAAAAAAGACGGTAGTAAAGTCTATCGTGCTAATGTATATCTAGGAGTTGACCAGGTAACAGGAAAGAAAGTTAAAACTAAGGTAACGGGGCGGACACAAAAAGAAGTTAAGCAGAAAGCTACTCAAGAAAAAATTGCTTTTCAGAAAGCAGGATCTACCAGACAAAAGGCTAGCACCATAAAAAACTATCAAGAATTAGCCAATCTCTGGTTAGAAAGTTATAAGAATACGGTTAAGCCAAACACTCAAGGCAATGTTAGAAAGTTAATCGATAATCATATATTGCCTATCTTTGGGGCTTACAAGCTCGATAAGCTCACTACTCCACTTATCCAGTCCATTATCAACAAACTTGCTGACAAGACCAATAGAGGGGAAAAAGGGGCTTTTCTACACTATGACAAGATACATGCTTTAAACAAACGTATCTTACAGTATGGCGTAACCATGCAAGCGATACCGTCCAATCCTGCCCGTGATGTTGTTTTACCTCGTAACACTCAGAAAGCAAAGCGTCAAAAGGTAAAGCACTTTGACAATCAAGAACTAAAAAAGTTTCTTGCTTATCTCGATAATTTAGATAGCGATAGATATCGTTATTACTATGAGACAACGCTCTATAAGTTCCTATTGGCTACTGGTTGCCGTATCAATGAAGCTTTAGCTCTTTCCTGGTCTGATATAGATTTAGATAATGCCGTGGTACATGTTACCAAAACACTAAATCGTGACTTAGAAATTAATAGCCCAAAATCTAAGGCTAGTTATCGGGATATAGATATAGATCAAGCGACTGTTAGCATGCTAAAGCAGTACAAACTACGCCAAACTAAAGAGGCCTGGAAGATAGGACAACGTGAAAGCGTGGTATTTTCTGATTTCATTCATGAGTATCCTAGCAGTTCAAGACTTAAAAGAAGATTGCAAACACATTTTAAGCGTGCTGATGTTCCTAGCATTGGCTTTCATGGATTCCGTCACACTCACGCTAGTCTCTTGCTTAACTCTGGAATACCATACAAGGAACTCCAGTACCGCCTAGGTCATTCCACTTTATCAATGACCATGGATATATATAGCCACCTCTCAAAAGAGAACGCAAAAAAAGCAGTCTCATTCTACGAAACTGCACTAAAAGCACTATAGGGGGAGCAAAAAGGGGAGCAAATTTAAAAATCAACATTTCAAGACAAAGTAAAAATCCAATAGCAACAGGATTTTTGTTAGATTTATTTTGAAAAAGGCCGATTTTGTAGTATAATAGTACGGTGTGAAAAAATCTGAAAAATGAGAAAGGATAAGGGATATGAAACAAGTTTTTCTCTCTACAACAACTGAATTTAAAGAGATCGATACGCTTGAACCGGGTACTTGGATCAATCTCGTCAATCCGACTCAAAATGAATCACTCGAAATCGCTAACGCCTTCGATATTGATATTGCCGACCTCCGAGCACCGCTCGATGCGGAAGAAATGTCTCGTATTACGATTGAAGACGAGTACACCCTGATTATCGTTGACGTGCCGGTCACAGAAGAAAGAAATAACCGCACCTACTACGTAACCATCCCGCTTGGTATTATCATCACTGAGGAAACCATTATCACTACGTGTTTGGAACCATTACCGGTCCTCGATGTCTTTATCAACCGTCGATTGCGTAATTTCTATACTTTCATGCGCTCACGTTTTATCTTTCAGATTCTCTATCGCAATGCAGAGCTTTACCTAACAGCCCTTCGTTCAATCGACCGTAAGAGTGAACAAATCGAAAGTCAACTGCATCAATCAACTCGTAATGAAGAATTGATTGAACTCATGGAATTGGAAAAAACCATCGTCTATTTCAAGGCTTCCCTCAAAACAAATGAGCGTGTGATTAAGAAATTGACCAGCTCAACCAGCAATATCAAGAAGTACCTTGAGGACGAAGACCTGCTTGAAGATACCCTGATTGAAACCCAACAGGCCATCGAGATGGCAGACATTTATGGAAACGTCTTGCATTCTATGACAGAGACCTTCGCCTCTATCATTTCTAACAACCAGAACAACATCATGAAAACCTTGGCCCTTGTAACCATCGTCATGTCCATCCCAACCATGGTCTTTTCTGCCTACGGGATGAACTTTAAGGATAATGAAATCCCCCTAAACGGAGAGCCAAATGCCTTCTGGTTAATCGTCTTTATCGCCTTTGCTATGAGTGTCTCGCTCACTCTCTATCTCATCCATAAAAAATGGTTCTAAGAGGAGTTCCTATGTCTCAGATTGACCTACAAAAATTAACAAAGAAAAACCAAGAGTTTGTCCACATCGCTACCCAACAATTCATCAAAGATGGGAAAACAGACGCTGAAATCAAAGCTATTTTTGAGGAAGTCATTCCTCAAATTCTTGAAGAGCAAGCCAAGGGTACGACTGCTCGTTCCCTCTATGGCGCACCGACCCACTGGGCTCATAGCTTCACTGTCAAGGAACAATATGAAAAAGAGCATCCAAAAGAAAATGATGATCCAAAACTCATGATTATGGACTCAGCTCTTTTCATCACTAGCCTCTTTGCTCTCGTCAGCGCCCTCACAACCTTCTTCTCAGCAGAGCAAGCTTTCGGCTATGGATTGATTACCCTCCTCTTAGTTGGACTGGTTGGTGGATTTGCCTTCTACTTGATGTACTACTTTGTTTACCAATACTATGGACCAGATATGGACCGCAGTCAACGTCCGCCTTTCTGGAAATCTGTACTAGTTATCCTAGCTTCTATGTTCCTTTGGTTGCTTGTCTTCTTTGCAACAAGCTTCCTACCAGCTAGCCTTAATCCAGTACTTGCTCCATTGCCACTGGCTATTATCGGAGCAGCCCTCCTAGCCCTTCGCTTCTATCTCAAGAAACGCTTGAATATCCGCAGCGCAAGTGCAGGACCAACACGCTATTAAGAGAACGATAAAAGCAACTGCAGATGCGGTTGCTTTTTCACGGCTCTTTCTTGATTTAAAAGCATTCTTCTGAAATCCCACATAGCTCTATCTAATCTTTTGTGATAAAATAGGCTCAATCTATCTCTAGGAGGATAAAATATGATTTCTACTATTGGTATTGTTAGTTTATCTAGTGGCATTATCGGAGAGGATTTTGTTAAACACGAAGTGGACTTGGGTATCCAACGTCTCAAGGACTTGGGACTCAATCCTATCTTTTTGCCCCATTCGCTAAATGGATTAGACTTTATCAAGGACCATCCTGAAGCTCGTGCAGAGGATTTGATTCATGCCTTTTCTGATGATAGCATCGACATAATCCTATGCGCCATCGGTGGAGACGATACCTATCGCTTACTACCTTATCTTTTTGAAAATGACCAACTACAAAAGGTTATCAAACAAAAAATTTTTCTTGGCTTCTCGGATACAACCATGAACCATCTCATGTTGCATAAACTAGGAATCAAGACTTTTTATGGTCAATCCTTCTTAGCAGACATTTGTGAATTAGACAAAGAAATGCTAGACTATAGCCTTCACTACTTTAAAGAATTGATTGAGACGGGAAGAATCTCAGAAATCCGCCCTAGTGACGTTTGGTATGATGAAAGGACTGACTTCAGTCCCAAGGCTCTGGGGACACCTCGTGTCAGTCAT
The DNA here is from genome assembly GCA_963527705.1 of uncultured Streptococcus sp. Lineage (GTDB taxonomy): Bacteria > Bacillota > Bacilli > Lactobacillales > Streptococcaceae > Streptococcus. The sequence goes on along the minus strand of CAURTW010000004.1, from coordinate 5,238 downwards.
GCAAATACCGGTTTTGAATTATTGCAAGGAAATGCCCAGTTCGAGGGAAAAATCCTCGGTGGTTGCCTCGAATCCCTCTACGATATCTTTGACAACTCTCGATACGCAGATAGCACGGAGCTCTGCAAAAAATACAAACTTTTCCCTAACTTGTCAGACTGGGAAGGAAAGATCCTCTTGCTAGAAACAAGCGAAGAAAAGCCTGAGCCGGAAGACTTCAAAAAGATGTTGCGAACTTTAAAGGACACTGGCATATTCGCGGTCATCAATGGACTCTTGGTCGGAAAACCTATGGATGAAACTTTCTATGACGACTATAAAGAGGCACTATTGGATATCATTGATAGCAATATCCCGATTGTCTATAATTTGAATGTCGGCCACGCAACTCCAAGAGCAATTGTCCCCTTCGGAGTTCACGCCTATGTAGATGCAAAGGAGCAAATCATTCGCTTTGACTATAACAAAAAATAAATAGTTTCTCTATTTTTGTGCTTTTGTATTCGTTTTCGTTACAATTTGTATCTGAATTTATTGCATTTCGCTAATTTCTATGATATCCTTTTGAAGGAGGTGTATATGACAAAACAAAAAATTAATCGAATCGTAGGTTCTATTGGTGCCTTTATTGGAATTATAGTATTTATTGCCTACATACCTCAAATTATCGCTAATTTACAGGGAAATAAAGCTCAACCATTTCAACCTTTATCAGCTGCTATATCTTGCTTAATCTGGGTTATTTATGGATGGACAAAGGAACCTAAGAAGGATTGGATACTAATCATTCCAAATTCAGCTGGTGTTATTTTAGGTGGAATCACTTTTTTGACTTCACTCTAACAAATCTAATAGTATATATAAAAAGCTGGGAAAAATTTCTCAGCTTTTTTCTATATTCTCAGATATGCTAGTTACCTGTACACACTAATTCCTGCTTTTCCATTCACAATCATTCTCGTGGTCATCAACTAGCCCTGCAGCCTGTAGAAAAGACAAGACAGCGACTGGTCCTGTGAACTTGAAGCCTCGTTTTTTGAGATCTTTGGCTAATTTCTCAGACAAAGGTGTTTTAGCTGGGGCTTGGCGGTAATCGGGAACATCGTTAACAATCGTTTTCCCCTCAACAAAAGACCAAAGATAGGCATCAAAAGAGCCATGGTCTTCCTGTAGTCGTAGAAAGGCTTGGGCGTTAGCGCGTGTAGCAAAAATCTTGGCTCTATTTCGGATGATGGCTGGATTATCCAGCAAGTCTTCCAATTCAGTATCGGTCATTTCTGCGACCGCTTGAATTTGATAGCCATAAAATGCTTCTCGGAAAGCTTGACGTTTGTTGAGCACCGTTTCCCAAGACAGGCCTGCCTGATAGGTTTCCATACACAACAACTCAAACAATGCTTGGTCATCATGGAGGGGCTGACCCCATTCCTCATCATGATAGGCAATGTAGAGCGGATTGGTCATCTTGACCCACGAACAACGTTTTGTCATGCTCTGCTCCTATTTGACCAACATTTTGAGGGCAGACTTGATATAGTTCTCAGCTGTATCTGTCGTTCCTTCAAAGAATTTCTTGATTTTCTTGAGCTCGGTTGCCTTGTAGCCCAGTGCCAACATGGCTTCCATAGCTTCTTCCAGTTCTTGGTTTTCAGCGCTGGTTTGCACTGCCACCTTGGCAGGAAGGTCATCACTAGCCACGACTACCTTGCCTTCCAAGTCCAGCACCATCTGCTGGGCTGTTTTCTTGCCAATTTTAGGGAACTTGGTCAAGTAGGTGATGTTCTTAGTCTCGATCGCCTGAACCAAACCAGCATTGTCATCGGCAGCGATAATAGCAAGAGCTGATACAGGACCAATCCCAGAGACCGAAATCAGACTGAGAAAGAGCTTCTTCTCGTCTTCTGAGCGAAATCCATAAAGCAGATGAGCGTCCTCACGCACGACTTGATGCACATAAATCTGAGCCTCCTGATTAACCTGTCCTGAATAGGCATAAGGATTGGCCACATGCAAAATATAACCGATACCATTGACTTCAAGAACAATGTATTTAGCAGTGATTTTGGTAATGATTCCTTTTAAATATTCGTACATAGTTTTCCTTTTAGTTTAATATTTCCCCAACTCACGAAGACTGGTATGATTTTCCTGAATGCGTCGAAACATCTTTTCCATATCCGACTTGGTAAAATGCACCAAAACAGGACGTCCGTGAGGACAGTTGTAGGGATTGTCACATTGAGAAAGCTGATAAAGCAGCTGTCTAGCTGAATGATCATCAATACGATGGTTGGCCTTGATAGACCGCTTGCAGGACATCATGATAGCCAGCTCTGCTCGGTATTTCTTGATAGAAACTTCCTTGGTCAAGAGCAGCATATCGCACATTTCATAGATACCAGACTCGATTTCTTCCTCTGCCATCCAAATAGGATGTTCACGTAGGATGAATTGATTTTCCCCGTACTCTGCTAGAAAGACACCCACTTCCTCCAAAAGAGGCATTCTTTCCTTGAGACGAAGCGCATCATCCGCTGGAAATTCAAAGATATAGGGCACTAGGAGTTGTTGTTGACTTTGGTCAACATCGCCAATGCTCTCACGGTATTCCTCATACTTAACTCGTTCCTGAGCCGCGTGCTGGTCTATGATGTAGAGCCCATCTCGCCCTTGGGCAAAGAGATAAGTCCCGTGCATTTGTCCGAAAAATTCTAACTCTGGAAAGCTTGAAGATTCTTCTCGCTCCAGTTTGTCATAAGCCTTATCAAGACTAGCTAGGTCTAACTCCGGATGGTCTAATTGGTCATAGTTAGCAGGCTTTCTCTCTGCAAAATGCAGTTTTGCTGGCTTAGTCAACTGATCCAAGGTTTCCTTGGCAAAGAGGGTTAGATCCTGTCCTTCATCAGTCAATTCTACCTGATAATCAGCCACCTCAGCTTGACTAGGTCTTGTCGGCTCAGTTTTCTCATAGTAGAGCGTATTTTCTTTGAGTGGGAGAATAGTTTGCTCCACCTTCTCACGATTGCGCACAGTCGATTTGGCAAGATTTTCCAAGGCATCTGGTATCAAGGTTTGTTCCTTGAGACTGTTGGAAATAGCTTCTGAAACCAAGGTCATCAATTCTTTTTCCTTGGAAATCCGCACCTCTTGCTTAGTCGGATGCACATTGACATCCGCTAGATAAGGATCGATATGGATGTGAATGACAGCCAGTGGAAAACGCCCCACCATAAGCTTGCTGCCATAACCATCTAAAATAGCACGATTGAGTAGGAAATTCTTGATATAACGGCCATTGATGAAGAGGCTGATATAGTTGCGATTAGCACGAGTTAACTCAGGCAGAGACACAAAACCTGAAATTTCGAAATCTAAGTCAGAGTTCTCAATTTCAATCATCTTCTTGGCACTCACCAAACCGTAAATCCCTGCGATAGCTTGGCGCAATTGACCAGTCCCAGCTGTCCGCGTCATCTCCTTGCCATCACTGATTAAACTAAACGAAATTTCAGGATGGGCCAAGCCCAGACGATTGACAATATCAATGATATGAGACAACTCCGCTTGCTGGCTCTTCATATACTTGAGGCGGGCAGGCGTGTTGAAAAAGAGGTCCTCCACACAAACCTTGGTTCCCACAGGACTAGTCGCTGGGATGACTTCTTCAACTTCTCCCCCACGCGCAACGAGCTTGGTTCCATGACTTGCACCATCCACCGCCGTCAAAAGGGTCAAAACACTAACAGAAGCGATAGAAGGCAAGGCTTCACCACGAAAACCAAGCGTCCGAATCCGAAAGAGATCTGCCTGATTTTTTATCTTACTGGTCGCATGACGACGCAAGGCCAATTCCACCTCATCGTGGGCAATTCCATGGCCATTATCTGTGATTTGAATTTTCTTGAGACCAGCTTCCTCAATCTCAATGATAATCTGACTAGAACCCGCGTCAATAGCGTTTTCTACCAGCTCCTTAACAACGCTAGCTGGACGCTCGATAACCTCTCCAGCCGCAATCTGGTTTGCCAGCACCTCTGGTAATTCAATAATATGAGACATCTTTCAGCCCCTTTCTGTATCTGTTTTCCTAGAAATTGATAGTGCTATTATACCATATTTCAGATAGGACAGAAAAGCAAGCGCCACATAGGAACCAAATCCTTCCACATAGACAAAGTCCCTTGCCAGGTGTCGTAAAATAGTGTTTAATAAAGGTGTACAAGAAGTGATCACAATTTTGTATGAAAAACAAGGAGAGAAATTTATGAAAGTAGAACTACAGATTAGTGAGACTTACAAGGAGGAAAAACTGATTGTCCAAGCACCTCAGCCGACAGATAAAGTCCAGAAAGTCATCGAGTTCGTAGAAAATCTTGACCAAAAAGAAACAATCAAAGGAAAGATTGATAATCAGGTCTATCTCGTTAAGATTGGTAAGATACAACGCTTCTATATCGAGAATCGGAAGGTTCTAGCAGAAACGGCGAGTCAGACCTACAACATTAATTTACGGCTCTATCAGGTTCTTGAACTTTTGCCAAGCAATTTTATCCAAATTTCCCAATCAGAAATCATCAATATCAACTCCATCTCTCATCTCAAGCTCACGCCCAACGGTCTGGTAGAAATTTTCTTGAAAAACGAAAGCTTCACCTACTCTTCACGCCGTTACCTAAAAACCATCAAGGAGAAATTAGAACTATGAAAAAACAAGTATTTCACGACGCAACCGCCGGTGTTCTCATCGGCCTCATCCTCTCTATCATCTTTTCACTTATGTATTCCCCAAATACCTACGCACCACTGAGTCCCGAGTCTCTCATCGGCCAAGCGATGGCTCAACATCAGGTTCACGGTGCCTTGGTCTTGCTCTACTGCACACTTATTTGGGCAGCTATCGGTATTCTCTTCAACTTTGGAAAGCGATTATTCAGCCGTGACTGGAGCTTGCTCCGTGCGACTCTGACCCATTTTTTCCTCATGCTAATAGGCTTTATCCCACTAGCAACCCTAGCAGGTTGGTTCTCCTTCCACTGGATTTTCTATCTCCAACTCATTATCGAGTTTGCGATTGTCTACCTCATCATTTGGACTATTTCCTATAAAAGAGCATCAAAAAAAGTAGACCATATCAATCAACTCTTGGAGCATAGAAAGTAAGAGTGCTGATAAAACCACTTGGAATAATCATGACCACCCGTCAAACGGGTGGTTTGTCCCAGGGCTATAAGCCCAAAT